>NZ_JCAKFQ010000022.1:0-73511 GCF_059509875.1 Halomonas sp. LMYGS-3
TCGAATACATCGAGATGGAGTACAACAGCTGCCGGCTCCACTCGACCCTGGGCTACCAGACGCCGAGGGAGATTGAATTGGCAGCTGCGGCTTGAAAATGTGTCCGCTCTGGCTTGACCAGAACATTGCTGTCTCCTAGATCAATGTCGTAGCGCCCCTCGGCCTCCTGGAATACCCAGTCACGAATGCTGATGGTTTCCACCGTTACCGCCCCTTATGCGAATGACTGGTTATGCACTGCCAACCGATGTCGCACACTCCGATGATTCGGTGGCCCCGGCCTCGCCGGCACTAGCCTCGGTGAGATTTTCCTTGAAAGCGCCAGCGCGCAGGTCGAATTCATAGGAGTATGGCGTCGGCTTTAGCCCGGGCTCGATATTCAGGAGTTTCATAAGCGCCAGCATGGAGCCAAACGATGTGGCCATCAGGCAGGAGGCACTGAGGGAGGCGACCGATTTGGCCTCGAAATCCAGGCTCGGAGACTCTGTGTAGGCCTTGTACAGGCTGGACGGCGTGAGGCCCTGGCCGAACCGCACCAGCTGCTCTGTCTCGGACTGAGCGTCATTGATCCCGAAGAAGGACTCAAAGGTGATACCGTCGGGCTCGAAGACGTGCGCCGTCACCCCGAAGGCGACCGGACAGCAGATGATGACCGTGATCCCCTTGGCGCGTGCAGCCTTGTAGAGGAGCCGGCGCGGCGCCGCGACGAAAAAGTCCAGGGTATCGCATACCACGTCGACGCCCTCCAGGTACTCATCGATGTTGTCCTCTGAGAGGAAGTCGACCACCTGCACATCCATCTCGGGATTGATCGCTTTCAGCCGTTCAGAGAGCACTTGCGACTTCATCAGGCCGATGGTGTCGACGGTGCAGCCGAACTGGCGGTTCATGTTCTCGGGGCCGAAGGTGTCGGCATCCGCGATATTGATGGCCCCTACCCCCATACGCGCCAGACACTCAGCGTACGTGAAGCCGGTTCCCCCGCAGCCCGGGACAGCCACGCGCTTGCCCGCCAGGGCATCCAGCTCGGACTGCGACACAAGACCAATCATGCGGCTGAAGAGGATGTTGCGATCAAACTGAACCATTGCTGTTCACCTGTCCTATGGGTTTTGGATTATGACACTTCTGCTGCTGGTGACGGCTCACTCTTACCAACCACCTTTTTCTCGAAGTCGTCGCCATGCCATCGATCAGCCCAACGGGAAAAGGCAACGACGAAAATGTCTCGGTGGCCATCCTCTTCCACAGGCTCGATCTCGGAGACATAGTGGAACATGCGCCGGTCATCCAGCAGGGCTGCCTGGCCATCCAGCACAGTAGTCTTGAAGAAGGCCTCCCCCTCTCCCCCCACCGGGAGAAGGCTCATCTCGCCCCCTGTCACACGGTTCCGCCGGATGACGGCGATCATGACGTAATCATGCCCATCCTGATGGGGTCCCTCGGGGACCGTGACACCGACCAACTCCGAAGTCGTGATCACACGGTACTGGTGTACGTTGATCTGCCACTCGTCAGACGTATCGAGAGGGATCGACTTGGCGCCCGCGTCGATAAAAGGTGTGAAGTCCACTTCTAGAGGCTCATAGTAGCGCTTTATCCCACCGGCCACCTTGTTGTACTTCGGAAAGGTCATGTACGGGCGGTGCGGCAGCAGATGGAACTTCCACGCCTCGCCAGAGAAACTCATCTTATATTGAGAGAACCGGCGGTACCGGTTGCCATTCCCGATATAAGGGTCCGCCACAAGCCTGTTGAAACTTTCTATCAATTCCTCCCCAATTTCGGGGAGATCAATGATAGCGTATCCGCCCTCATTTAGAGCCATAATGCATCTCCATGAAACTCGGAATTCTATTATACAGATGCAGCTTCGCGATTCGTCTCGAAGTGCTTCAATAGCTGATCCAGATACCGAGAGGATGTACTCAAGCGAATGGCGGCACCAAGGGCGATATCCCGGCCAATTGCCGGATCTTCATCGACGAGAGGCGCAACGACATGGTTAAACCACCCATTTGCATGCTGCGTATCGATCACGATGTGCAGATCGTGATATTCGATACCGACCTCGGGGAGTTCATTGCGCCGCCAAGCTTTCACGACATGCTTGAACCGTCTTGGCGCAAGGTACTCAGTGACGCCGAAATAGCCGACTGCTTTGAAGTAGTGGCGCCGTGACAAGGCGAGGCATGCCGACAGGTTCCCCTGAACCAGAGCCTCAGGAAGCATCTCGTTTTTAATCCGCTGCGCACTGATGCCCAAGGAATACAGAGCAGACTGGAACAGATGAGAGTGCACTTTTTCAGGCTCTCCATTCCCCATCTCGTCCCAATAGTTCTGACCGAGCTCGAGCTTCTGATCGACAGGCAGGCCGATCTGCATGAGCGCCAGGATGTCGTCGAGGCGGGGGTCCAGGCTGGATTCCTGGATCAGATAGAATGCCAGGTCATCGGCATCTGCATGCTCTGAGATGTAGTCGTTGTATACGGGGTGAACACTAGATTTATGGCTGGAAATCAGTTTTTTAAGCCATTTCACATACTCCTTGCCATTGCGAGGATACGCCGCGAGACTGGACTCCGGAATCAAGCTGATTTCGTAGTCGAGCACTGCCTTTTCCAATACAGAGGCAATATCCCTAAGTATTGGCTGAATCTCGGCATCAATCTTGTCAACGGCAGCAGTTGAGAAGTCAAGATGGTAAATGGCTGCGAGGCATTTATGCACTTTCTCGTGGGCCTTCCAATCACCCTCCTGAAAAGCTGCGTCTGCTAGCTTCCTGCTACTCTCGTTCAGCTTTTTCCTTAACCTGAAGTTGTTATTGAAGTCCTCCCAGTCCTTCGGTGGGAGACACACGCTTTTTTCAATCCAATCCGGAATGTCGTCACTCAGCTGTATCATTTACCCTCCTCCAGCGTTTATCGAAAAATTCCGCAACAAAGCAGGATCAAGCCAGTGCAACAGCGCTATAGTTCCTGCTGGACAAGCTTTGTGTTATTTCAGGCGACTCTTTCGCCAGGCGCTGATTTATATGGGCATACGCCATCTGGATTTTGTCAGCTTCTTCTTCAAAGAATATTGCATCTTCTGGGCACTCGGGCTCGCATACGCCACAATCGATGCAAGTATCTGGACAGATGACGAGCATATCCCTTGCTTCTCGGAACGCATCAACTGGGCATACATCCACGCAATCCGTGTGCTTGCAGTTGACACATTCTTCTCCTACCACATACGCCATGTGCATCCCCCATTTATTCTGACAGCAACCTACCTGATGGGTAAGGTGCTGCACTTGCTCATTGAGGCCGCCCGCTCTCCGCAACTGATTTACCCAGCCTATAGATAAGTATTCGCTTATTCGATGGGTGATATCTCCTCCATGTGTACGTCATTGCATTAATGACGTATGGTCAATAGATGAGTGAAGTGTAATCCATAGCTTATGCAGGGAGTGGCCGATATCCTACAGAGCCAATCCCAGGATCCACCGCGGTTGATGGGCTCCGCCGCTCGAGGCCCCAGCAGGCACACAAAATCGGCAGGGGCGAATACTTCCCGGGATGTCGACGCCAGAGCTATAAGCCCGTAAAGGAGGCGCGGGTCTGTTCTTAGACAACCTTCATAGGTATTTACAAGGCAAGCCGGTCCGAGCGACATCTTCCTCTACCATCCGCCATGGCAATGCTGCACCGGCGGAAGGCTTAAATCTGTAAACCCACCATGTTGTTCACGGAAAGTTCGCCAGCAAAGGTCTTCAACCAGAAAATCCGGAGAAGTCAGCGGCAGTTTCCATCCGCTGGTAAGAGAATATCAACCAGATATTCCGGATGCCATAATTTGATCAGAAAGTCGAGGCGCTCGTAACCACCAAGGGGAACCGGCAAATTCCGCATTCGCTGTCGATGTGGATATCGATGATGGCTCTACCTCATGTGGTGGCAAGGTCGTGACTGGCTGACGGGGGATATCGGCGGACCATGCCGAAAAAGCGGGCCATCCTGTATAATCCGGGCAAGTCACTACTTTCGATGAATATCGGTAGATGAACAGTTCCTTGGATACCAGACCGGTAACGGCTTCCCTCGACGATCCCTTCTACTACCTGACGAACTTCCGCTTCGTGCTGGGCTGGGTGGCCGAGCGCCATGCCGACCTGCTGGGCGACCCCGAGCGTGCCTTCGTGACGGCCTTCGAAGCCCTGCCGCGGGCCGCCCGGGCGCTGCTGGTGCGCATGGTGATGCGCAAGGGTGAGCATTTCCGCGCCTCGAAGCTCGTCTATGGCGAGATCGGCGACACGGCTGCGGCGCTCGCTCCCCTGATCGAGGCCGGCTGGGTCGAGGCCGACCCCGAGCTGTCCCTCGACGAACTGTTTCGCCAACTGCGCCTGGCCGAGCTGCGCCGGGCGCTCGCGGGCGAGATCGCCGCGGCCGGCCTCGCCGGCACCGTCGGCAAGGCGACCCTGTTCTCGACGCTGGCGCCGCGCCTCACCACACCACGCCGCCTGAGCGACTGGTGGCCCGGGGCGCCGGACCGCGTGGTACGGCTGACGGTAATGGAGACCTGCGACCGGCTGCGGCTGATGTTCTTCGGCAACCTGCGCCAGGACTGGGCCGAGTTCGTACTCGCCGAGCTCGGTGTGCAGCGCTTCGAACGGGTCGCCTTCCCGCCCGAATCGCGGGCCTTCCACCGCCGCGAGGAGGTCGACGCCTACCTGCGGCTGCACCGCCTGCGCGAGCGGCTGGCGGCCGGCGAACCGCCTGCCGTCCTCCACGCCGAACTGCCAGCGGTGCCCGGGGACAATGCCTGGCTCAGGGAGCGTCGAAGCCGGCTGCTGCTGCAGCTGGGGGTGGCGGCCGAGCGCGCCGGTGAGGGCGAGCGGGCGCTTGCCCTCTACGCCGAGGCCGGACCGGGCGAGCCGCGCATCCGTCGCCTGCGCCTGCTGGAGCGAATGGGAGCGCATGGCCGTGCCCATGAGCTCGCCGAGCGGGCTGCCGAGGAGCCGATCGGCGAGCCGGAGCACCAGGCGCTGGAGCGCCTGCGCCCGCGGCTGCGACGCCGCCTGGGACTGCCGCCACTGCCGCGAGCGCCCGTCCCCGTGCCCGAGCGCTGGGATCTCGCGCTGCCCGGCCCGGCGGTGAGCGTGGAACTCGCGGTACGCGACCACCTGCACCGTGACGAGGCGCCGGTGCACTACGTGGAGAACGCTCTCGTCGCCGGCCTGTTCGGCCTGCTGTGCTGGGACGCGCTCTTCGCGCCCCTGCCCGGCGCCTTCTTCCACCCCTTCCAGGCGGCCCCGGCGGACCTCGGCCGCGAGGACTTCGTCGCCCGGCGTCGGGCGCGCTTCGACGCCTGCCTCGCCCGGCTCGAGGATGGCAGTCACCGGCAGGCGATCCGGGCCGCCTGGCGCGAGAAACAGGGACTGGCCTCGACCTTCGTGCACTGGGGCGTGCTCACCGAACCGCTGCTCGAGCAGGCGCTCGCCGCTATCCCGGCGACCGACCTGCGCCTCTGCTTCGGGCGGCTGCTGGCCGATCTCAAGGCCAACCGTGCCGGCCTGCCCGACCTGATCCAGTTCCTGCCCGAGGGCGACGATGCCGGGCGCCGCTACCGGCTGATCGAGGTCAAGGGGCCCGGCGACCGCCTGCAGGACAACCAGCGGCGCTGGCTGGCCTTCCTCCAGGGGCACGGCATCCCCGTGGCGGTGTGTCATGTGGCCTGGCGGGCCGGTGGGGAGAACGAACCGTGAGCGAGCCGCCGCGCTATCGGGTGGCGGTCAGGGCGCTCTGCGACTTCACCGCCCGGGAGGGCGATCTCGACCACCGCTTCACCCCCTCGCCCAGCGCCCGGGAGGGAATCGCCGGGCATGCCCTGGTCGCCGGCCGCCGCGGCGAGTGCTTCGAAACCGAGCTGCCGCTGTCGGGCCGTGTCGATGGCCTGGTCGTCGGCGGCCGTGCCGACGGCTACGACCCGGTGGCCAATCGCCTCGAGGAAATCAAGACCCATCGCGGCGACCTGTCGCGCATGGCGGCCAACCAGCGCGCGCTGCACTGGGCCCAGGTGAGGGTCTACGGCGCCCTGCTGTGTGCCGAGCGGGGCCTCGCGGCGGTGACCCTGGCGCTGGTCTACCTGGAGATCGCCACCGGCCGGGAAACGGTGCTCACCGAGGAGGCCACGGCCGAGTCGCTGCAGGCCTTCTTCGAGGCCCAGTGCCGTCGCTTCCTGGCCTGGGCCGGGCAGGAAGCCGGCCACCGCATCCATCGCGATGCGGCCCTGCGCGCGCTGGTCTTTCCCCATGCCGCCTTCCGGCCCGGGCAGCGCGAGCTGGCGGAGAGTGTCTACAAGGCGGCGGCCACCGGGCGTTGCCTGCTGATCCAGGCGCCCACCGGCATCGGCAAGACCCTCGGCACGCTCTTCCCCATGCTCGCGGCCATGCCGCGCCAGGGGCTGGACCGGCTCGCCTTCCTGACCATGAAGACCCCGGGGCGGCGCCTGGCGCTGGAGGCCCTGGCCCGGTTGGGTACCACCGGGAGCGGGCAGGAGGGCCTGCCGCTGCGGGTGCTGGAGCTCGTCGCCCGGGACAAGGCCTGCGAACACCCCGACAGGGCGTGCCACGGCGAGTCCTGTCCGCTGGCATCGGGCTTCTACGACCGGTTGCCGGTGGCACGTGAGGCGGCGGTGGCGCGGGGCTGGCTCGACCGCGAGGCACTGCGCGAGGTGGCGCTGGCCCATGGCCTCTGCCCCTACTACCTGGGGCAGGAACTGGCCCGCTGGTGCGACGTGATCGTGGGCGACGTCAACCACTGGTTCGACGACCATGCCCTGCTCCACGGGCTGGCCCGGGCCGACGACTGGCGGCTCGGGCTGCTGGTGGACGAGGCCCACAATCTGGTGGAGCGGGCGCGGGGCATGTACAGCGCCGAGTTCGATCAGCAGCGGCTCAACCGGCTGCGCCGTTCGGGGCCGCCGGCGCTGGCCACCCCCCTGGGCCGGGTCGCCCGGCAGTGGCAGCAGGTGATTCGCGACGCGGGGGCGGCGGACGAGGGCGCCGACGGCCGGCCGAGCTATCGTATCCTGACGGCGCTGCCCGGGGGACTGGTGGGGGCCCTGCAACGGGCCGCCGCCGCCATCAGCGACCATCTGGCGGAGCATCCGGAGGCGGCGAGCGTCGAGCTGCAGGAGCTGCTGTTCGAGGCGCTGGCCTTCTGTCGGCTGGCCGAGCGGTTCGGCGACCACTCCCTGTGCGACCTGACGCGCCGCGGGCGAGGCCGGACACGGCTGGGTCTGCGCAACCTGGTACCCGCCGACTTCCTGGCCCCGCGCTTTGCCACGGCCCACTGTGCGGTGCTGTTCTCGGCGACCCTGAGCCCCGGCCACTACCACCGCGACCTGCTGGGCCTGCCGGACGAGAGCGTCTGGCAGGCGGTGGCCTCGCCCTTCGCCGCCGAGCAGCTCGAGGTGCGCATCCGTGGCGACATCTCGACCCGGCTGAACGACCGCGAGGCATCGCTCGAGCCCATCGTCGACGAGCTGGCCACGCAGTATCGGCGACGGCCGGGCCACTACCTGGCCTTCTTCAGCAGCTTCGCCTACCTGGAGGCGGTGCTGGCACGCTTTCGCCGGCAGCACCCGGACGTGCCCGCCTGGGCCCAGACCCGCGGCATGCGCGAGGCCGAGCGCGACGCCTTCCTGGCGCGTTTCCGGCCGGGCGGTCACGGCATCGGCTTCGCGGTGCTGGGCGGGGCCTTCGCCGAGGGCATCGACCTGCCCGGCGACCGGCTGATCGGCGCCTTCATCGCCACCCTGGGGCTGCCGCCCTTCGATCCATTCAACGAGGCGCTCAAGGCGCGGCTTCAGGCGCGCTTCGGCCGCGGCGACGACTACGCCTACCGCCTTCCCGGCCTGATCAAGGTGGTGCAGGCGGCCGGCCGGGTGATCCGTGGCCCCAAGGACCGCGGCACGCTGGTGCTGCTGGACGACCGCTTCGCCCGCCGCGAGGTGCGCACGCGGCTGCCGGCGTGGTGGCGGCTCGGCTGAGGGCGTGTCATGGGGTGCGGTCGGGCACTTCCTCCAGGCGGGTGGCGATGTCCTCGTCGGCCTCGTAGAGGGCCTCGAGCTCCCGGGCCGCCTCCTGGATGGTCTGGATCAGCTTCTTCTCGTTGCCGAACACCTCGAGCTGGCGCAGCAGCGCCTGCTCGTCGTGGGGCCGGAAGGTGTCGATGGTGTGCTGGGCCTGCTCCCGGGGGATGCCCAGGCCGACCAGGGCGTCGCGGGTCAGCTCCAGGCTGGCGGGCAGCAGTTCGCGCACGATGTGGGTGACCCCGGCGCGCATCAGCAGATGGGCATGGTAGCGGTTTCTGGCCCGCGCATAGAGCCTGAGGTGGGGAAACCGACGCTTGACCTGCTCGACGATGCGCATCGAGGCCTCGGGGTCGCCCACCGCCACCACCAGCACCTTGGCGCGGCCGGCGCCGGCGGCCTCGAGCAGGTCGATGCGCGAGGCGTCGCCGAAATGGACCTTGTTGCCGTAGCGGCGCACGAACTCGACCTGGTCGGCGTTGATGTCGAGCACGGTATAGGGGATCTTCAGCCCCTGCAGGGCGCGGCCCATGATCTGCCCGAAGCGGCCGAAGCCGGCGATCAGGATCTCCGGCGACTCGTCGGCGGGGCGGTCGTAGACCGGTTTCGTGCCACGGGGGGCGAACAGCCGGCGCAGGCCATGGACGTGCAACTGGAAGAGCAGCGGGGTGGTCGCCATGGAGAGCGAGATCACCAGGATCAGCAGGCTGACCAGGGCCTGGTCGAGCAGCGCCGCGGCGGCGGCCGTGGAGAGCAGCACGAAGCCGAACTCACCCCCCTGGGAGAGCAGGACGCCGAGGTTGGTGGCCTCCTTCCAACTGCTGCGATAGAGCCGGGCGGCGAGCATGACGGAGAGTGCCTTGAGCAGCACCAGGCCCAGGGTCAGGGCGAGGATCGTCAACGGCATCTCCGCCAGCAGCCCGATCTCGGCCATCATCCCCACGGCCATGAAGAACAGCCCCAGCAGCAGCCCGCGGAAGGGTTCGATATCGGCCTCGATGCTGTGGCGATACTCCGAGTCGGCCAGCAGCACCCCGGCGATGAAGGCGCCCAGCGCCATGGAGAGCCCGGCCAGCTCCATCAACAGCGCCGCCCCGATCACCACCAGCAGCGCGGTGCCGGCGAACACCTCGCGGCTGCGGGTGGCGGCGGCGTAGTGGAACAGCGGCCGCAGCAGGTAACGGCCGCCGACGATCAGCCCGGCGAAGGCGCCGGCGGCGAGGGCTACCTCGCGCAGCAGCGGCGTGACACCGTCGGCCATCAGCGCATCGGCGGCGAGGATGGGGATCGCCGCCAGCACCGGGATCGCCGCCAGGTCCTGAAACAGCAGCAGGGCGAAGCCGTGACGACCGTGGCGCGTCTGCAGTTCCTTGCGCTCGCCGAGCAGGTGCAATACCAGCGGCGTGGAACAGAGCCCCAGGCTGAAGCCCACCACCAGGGCGGCGGCCGGCGGCAGCCCGAGCCAGCCGGCGGTCAGGGCGAGCACAGCGGTGGTGACGGCCACCTGCAGGCTGCCGAAACCGAACACCGCCTTGCGCATCACCCTGAGGCGGGCGGGCTTGAGTTCCAGCCCGATCACGAACAGCAGGAAGACGATGCCCACCTGGGAGAACTGCAGCACCCCCTCGGCGTCCGGCACCAGGGCCAGCACCGAGGGCCCGATGACCACCCCGGCGGCCAGGTAGCCGAGCACCTCGCCGAGCCCCAGGCGCTTGAAGATCGGCACGATCAGTACCGCCGCGGCGAGGAAGATCAGTACATTGAGCAGCAGTCCGATGGCCAAGGGCGACTCCTTGCGGGTGGCGGGGGGAACCCCCATTCTACCGATCAGGGGCTTGTCTTGGACAAGCAAGCCGCGGGCCAACCTGGCAGTCGTCCCCCGGGAACGTGCAGCGGGATGCCGGGGTCCGATAGCCTGAACGCCCCGTGCGGTCACGTCGCCGGCGGGCCGAAAGGGCCGAGAAGAGGAGAGCGCCATGCGACTCAATGCCGACTTTTCCCGACGGGCGGTGGTGACCCCCGACGCCTATCGCTGGGTGGCTTCACCCACGCCCGGCGTGGAGCGGATGATGCTGGATCGCATCGGCGAGGAAGTGGCCCGCGCGACCTCGCTGGTTCGCTATGCGCCGAACAGCCATTTTCCCCGCCACGAGCACGGTGGCGGCGAGGAGATCCTGGTCCTGACAGGCGCGTTCGCCGACGAGCACGGCCGCTATCCGGCGGGCAGCTACCTGCGCAACCCCATCGGTACCGCCCATGCGCCGAAGGTCGGCGCCGAGGGTGCGACCCTCTTCGTCAAGCTGCACCAGTTCTCGCCGGCCGACACCGAGCGGAAGGTCGTCGACACCCACACGCTCGCCTGGCGGCCGGGCGGGGAGCGCGGTGTCGAGGTGCTGCCCCTGCACGATTTCGGGGACGAGCGCGTCGTGCTGGAGCGCTGGGAGCCGAGCGTTCGCCTCGCCCCCCGGGAATATCGGGGTGGTGCGGAGATCCTGGTGCTGGCGGGTGACTTCCACGACGAGCATGGCCGCTACCCGGCCGGCAGCTGGCTGCGCTGCCCCCCCGGCAGCCGGCACGCGCCCGTCAGCGGGGCGGAGGGGGCCCGCGTCTATGTCAAGACGGGGCACCTGGCCCCCGCCGAGCGCGGCTAGAGACTAGGCAGCAGCAGCCAGGTCCCGCCGGCGATCAGCAGCAGGCCGGCACCGTACCCGAGCCAATGCCCCCTGGGCAGGGTCTTCTCCAGCAACACGAGCAGCGCCAGCCCGGCGATCCAGTACAGGTTCATCACCCCGCCGAAGAACAGCAGCAGCATCAGGAACCAGCAACATCCCAGGCAGTAGGCACCATGCTCCAGGCCCATGATCAGCGCCCCCCGTCGCCCGGAGCGCCAGTGGGAGGCGAGATACATCACCGGGTGGCGGCAGTGCCGCAAGCAGGTGCGCTTGAGTGGCGTGAGCTGATACAGGCCGGCGGCGACCAGCACGCCTGCGCCCAACAGCTGGCTGTCGATGACCATCCCCGGTGCCATCAACCCGGTGCGCACCAGGGCCCATTGCAGGACGGTGGCCGCGAGGCCGAAACCACCCCATGCCAGCACATACCCCAGGGTGAAGTTCGTGGTCGGCACGTGACGATTGCCGGCCTTGCGCTGCCGCGCATTCACCGCGGCAAACAGCAGGATCATGGGGGTGGCACTGGGCAGCATCATGGCGATCATCATGATCCACCACATGATGAACATCACCGCTCCGTAACCGGCCGACCAGGTCTCGGTCGGTGCCATGTCGCCCATCGCTGTCGCCATCCCGCTCATCCGGGTCATGTCGAGCGCCGACATGCCTGTGCCCGCGCCGGCCAGCAGATACGCCCAGCTCGCGGCGATCACCGCAACCAGCAGGGCCAGGACCACCCACTGGTCGCGGCGCAGGAGCTTCTCCACGGTTCTATCCAGTTCCATGACCCGTTCCTCCCGGCCAGGCGCGAGGGGCATGCGCCCGGCCTTCTCCGGAGACACCGCCCCCGTCCTGCCCTGGGCACGGGCGGGGTCGGTTCACGCTGCACTCAGGCATGCACGACACCCTGTGGTGTCCAGGTGACGCGGGCGAAGTGGGCATGACCCGCGGTCCATTCGAGCGGGATGCGCGCCTCGTGGGTCTTGACCGAGCTGCTGCCATACTCGGCCTCGTGATATTCGAAGCCCTCCGGCAGGGTGACCCGGGCCCGGTGGGGGTCACCGGTCACGGGGTTGCGGATCGGCTCACCGGTGGCCTCGATGAGGTCGGGAATGGCGATACGGCCGGTGCGCGCCTCCACGTCCGTCTGGAGGTCGATGGGCGTCACGAGGGGCTCGTAGTAGGTGTCGATCACATGGCTGAACACATTGAAGATGGTGGCGCCGGGCTCGGTTTCCTCGCCCTTGAAGAGCGCCGTCAGCGCCCGGCGCTGATCCTCCGTCGTGCGTTCGTCCAGGACCAGCTGCGCCTGCCCCCCGCCTTCATGAATGGGGCCCGGCCAGGCGAGCAGGCCGACGAACACCGTCCCATCGAGTGGTGTATCACCGAAGTGGCCGCGTTCGATGCGTATTCCGACCGCAGCCCGGCAATCGCCGTGGGTCGGCAGGGCATTGAACTGGCACGGACAGCTGAAATCGCAGTTGCAGGTCGTGAAGTCGATGGCCTCGATCTTCCAGTCTACGGGTGACATCTCGTCCTCCTGCGCCCTTGGGCGGCTCGGCAGTGCGATGAAGGCATCGCGGGTGGATGACATGGCCGGCGTCCCTGTCACCATCTTTAAGTCTGGAACATGTTGGCAGGGAGGGTAAGGGCCGAACTCATCACAACCGGTCCGTTTGACTCAGGGGGGGCGTCGAGAAAGGCTGGCGCCGGGGCGCATGACGGCCCGCAATTGTGGGGGGCCATGGGGATATGCTATCCATGGCCGGTCAACCCATGGAACTGCAAAGGAGCCTGCGTATGGGTATCGAAGTGACCGGCCTGCTGGGCCTGATCTGGTTGATCATCGTGGTCTGGGCCATCGTCAAGGTGGCGAAGAGCTCGGCGGGGCCAGTGGCCAAGCTGCTGTGGATCCTGATTCTGCTGTTCTTCCCGTTGATCGGGCTCATCGTCTGGCTGTTGCTGGGGCCCAAGGGGTAGCGCTTCCGCGGGCTTCTTCCTTTCGGGGAGGAACGGCTTGTCGAGGTGTCGAGGCGCTGGCCATCAATGTCCCTCTCGTGCCTGCCCCTCGTCGGCCGCGATCTGCTCCAGGGTGCGCCCCGAGAAGACGGATTCTGGCTCGGTGATGGTAGGGTCGTGCCGAACGTCCGCCGCGTCGTCGTCCAGCTTGACCAGCAGCCAATCCTTGCCCTGCGCGATCCGCGTGCGGATCAGGGCATAGCCGCCACGCAGCTTCTCGCCCTCCAGCCAGACAGTGGCGTGGCCGTCGGCGAGCTGCTCGACGACCGAGGGCGGATCCTTGCCTTCCTTCAGGTTACGGTAGTGGCCCCGGTCCCAGATAAGCACGGTGCCGGCGCCGTACTCGCCTGCGGGGATCACGCCCTCGAAGTTGGCATAGGCCAGCGGGTGATCCTTGGTGGGAATGGCCAGGCGCTTGACTCGCGGATCGGTGGAGGGCCCCTTGGGCACCGCCCAGGACTTCAGCACGCCGTCGACCTCGAGGCGGAAATCGTAGTGCCGGGTGGAGGCATCGTGAAGCTGGATGACGAAGATCGGCTCGCCGTCGTGCTGCTCGCGGCGGGCATCGTGCTTTCGCCGGGGGCGTTCGAGGGTGTCGTGGTGCTTGGTCATGGGAGAGGCGCTCGACCGAGACCTGTCGACTAGTCTAGGAGATCGTCCCGGGGCTCGCCCCGGTCGCACTTCACGCACTCGAGGGCCAGGCCGAGCCGTGAGCGACGGCCCGCCTCGCTGGTCACCCAAGGGCGTTCGGTCCAGGGTGGCTGGTGGCGGACGTGCTGGTGGTGGCCGCAGGCCAGCTCCGCCACCCAGTGACCCTCCTCGTCGCGGTGGTAGCCGACGATGGGCTGGCGCATGGTGAGGCTGGAGGGTCAGCGCTGGGGTGGGGCCTTGTAGTGGCCGGGCACCTTGATCCGCTCGCCGTTGGGTAGCCGGCGTACATGAGTGGGGACATAGATCCGCTTGATGACGCTCTTCTCCATGGAAGGCTCCTCTCCGTCACTTGTGAAAAGGCAGGACTCCTGCGAGCCGATCGGGATTTTCGAAGACGCTGATAGTCTGGGCACGAGAGCGGCGGTCTGGCAATACTCCCTCCGGGATAGGCTGGCCGGCCTGACGAGGCTTCCTGCCTGCCCCGGGGAGTGGGCGCCGTGCTGGCGCCCCGCCTCCTCCCGTCCGGGACCCTCACGGGAGGAGGCAACGGGCGGGGATGGCCCGGTCTCAGTGGTAGTGGCTCACCAGCCGGGTGAAGCGTACCGGCGGGCTGTACGCCTCGCCCTCGGGCGCGCGCTCCGGGGCCGGCCGGACCCGCCAGCCGCGCGAGCTTGCCCACTCCTTGAGCTCCCGGTAGTTGAGCAGCGGATACTCCCGCGAGTAGGGGTTGGGGGACGACGAGGGGAAGGCGAAGGCCACATGGGGGTAGTGGGCCAGGGCATCTTCGCTGTCGTGGGCGGCCAGCGCCCGATCCAGGGCGGACTGCCACGCCCGGGAGTCGCGAGGTGCTGCTACGGAACGAGTTGCATGCATCGGATTGCCCTCCGTTGATCTGCTTTTTCCGGGGCCATGAAAAACGCCCCGCCCGGCGTGGCCGGACAGGGCGTCATCATTGGGGGCGGCGGGATCGGCCCGAAGCGTTCGGGAGCCGTGGACCCGCCTGCAGGAGGCCGGTGGACGCCGGCGGCCTGCCGGGGCCGTGCGTCGAGAATCGGGGCTTGGTGGTCGACCATCACGAGCCTCCTGATGTCACGCCGGGGAGCGGCTCCCCGGCCGGGTCTTCGCTCAATCCCAGCTCAGCGCGCCGCCGACCTGGTACTCGGTGACGCGGGTCTCGAAGAAGTTCTTCTCCTTGCGCAGGTCGATGATCTCGCTCATCCACGGGAAGGGGTTCTGCGCCCCGGGGAACTGCTCCTTGAGGCCGATCTGGGCCAGGCGGCGGTTGCAGATGAAGTGCAGGTACTCCTCCATGATCGCCGCGTTCATGCCCAGCACGCCGCGGGGCATGGTGTCCCTGGCGTAGGCGATCTCGAGCTCGGTGCCCTCGAGGATCATCTGGGTGACCTCGTCCTGGAACTCGGGCGTCCACAGGTGCGGATTCTCGATCTTGATCTGGTTGATCATGTCGACGCCGAAGTTCAGGTGCATCGACTCGTCGCGCAGGATGTACTGGAACTGCTCGGCGACCCCGGTCATCTTGTTGCGCCGGCCCATGGAGAGGATCTGGCTGAAGCCACAGTAGAAGAAGATGCCCTCGGTGACGCAGTAGAAGGCCACCAGGTTGCGCAGCAGCTCCTGGTCGGTCTCGGGGGTGCCGGTGTTGAAGTCGGGGCGTGCCAGCGACTGGGTATGCTTGAGGCTCCAGGCGGACTTGGCGGCCACCGACGGCACCTCGCGGTACATGTTGAAGACCGCGCCTTCGTCCATGCTCAGCGACTCCACGCAGTACTGGTAGGCGTGGGTGTGGATCGCCTCCTCGAAGGCCTGGCGCAGCAGGTACTGGCGGCACTCGGGGTTGGTGATCAGGCGGTAGAGCGCCAGCACCAGGTTGTTGGCGACCAGCGAGTCGGCGGTGGAGAAGTAGCCCAGGCTGCGCTCGACGATGCGCCGCTCGTCCGCGGTGAGGCCATCCTGGCTCTTCCACAGCGCGATATCGGCGTTCATGTTCACTTCCTGGGGCATCCAGTGGTTGGCGCTGCCGTCCAGGTACTTCTGCCAGGCCCACTCATACTTGAACGGCACCAGTTGGTTGAGGTCGGCGCGCGCGTTGATCATCTGCTTGTCGTCGACCTCGATGCGCGCCGCGCCCATCTCCAGCTCTTCCAGGCCGGCGGCCACGTCGAGCTCCTCGAGCGACTTGCGGGCGCGTTCGAGGCGGCCGTTCTCCAGGGCCTGGTAGTGGCCGCGGCTCTCCTTGACCTCGGGGGGGGCCGCGGACGGCGCGACGGTGGGTTGCGGCTTGGCCTCGGGGGCCGGTGCCGGCTGGCTCGGTCGTTCGGCGACGGAGGTCTCGTCCTCGTGGAATTCGTCCCAGTTCAGCATGAGTCGTCCTGTTCTTCGCTGATGGCGTCAACGCATGACGCCGGTGGCTATATATTGGCTTCGGGCTTCGGGCTTCGGGCTTCGGGCTTCGGGCTTCGGGCTTCGGGCTTCGGGCTTCGGGCTTCGGGCTTCGGGCTTCGGGCTTCGAGCCATTGGCGGCTCGCTGCCCGAAGCCCGGGGCCGGCGCGGAGCGCCGTTACTGACAGGCCTCGCAGCCCAGTTCGTCGATATCGCCGGCGGAGGGCGGGCGCTGGCCGCCCTTGCCGGTCAGGAAGTCCTCGATGCCCCGTGGCTCGGCGGGCGTCGGGCTCGGCTCGGGCGCCGGGGCCCCGCCATTGCTCACCGCGTTGAGGGTGCCGCGGTCGACGGTGGATTTCTCCACCGAGGTGGCCCCCAGGGCGCGCAGGTAGTAGGTGGTCTTGAGGCCACGGAACCACGCCATGCGGTAGGTCACGTCGAGCTTCTTGCCGGAGACGCCCTGGATGTAGAGGTTCAGCGACTGGGCCTGGTCGATCCACTTCTGGCGCCGGGCGGCGGCCTCCACCAGCCACTTGGGCTCCACCTCGAAGGCGGTGGCGTACTTGGCCTTGAGGTCGTCGGGGATGCGCTCGATGGGCTGGGCCGAGCCGTCGTAGTACTTGAGGTCGTTGATCATCACCTCGTCCCACAGGCCGCGTTCCTTGAGATCATTCACCATCTGGGCGTTGACCACGGTGAACTCGCCGGAGAGGTTCGACTTCACGTAGAGGTTCTGGTAGGTCGGCTCGATCGACTGGGTCACGCCACAGATGTTGGAGATGGTGGCGGTGGGGGCGATGGCCATCACGTTGGAATTGCGCATGCCCTGGCCGGCGATCTTGTCACGCAGGCGGTCCCAGTCCTGGGTGGCGGAGGTGTCGACCTCGATGTACTTCTCGCCGCGTTCGGCCTTGAGCCTCTCGATGGAGTCGATGGGCAGCACGCCCTGGCTCCACAGCGAACCCTCGAAGCTCTGGTAGCGGCCGCGCTCGGCGGCGAGGTCGCTCGAGGCCTCGATGGCGTGGAAGCTGACCAGCTCCATGGAGCGGTCGGCGAATTCCACGGCTGCTTCCGAGGCGTAAGCGATGTCCTGGGCATAGAGGGCATCCTGGAAGCCCATGATGCCGAGCCCCACCGGGCGGTGCTGGAAGTTGGAGTTCTTCGCCTGGGGCACCGCGTAGTAGTTGATGTCGATGACGTTGTCGAGCATGCGCACGGCGGTGCGCACGGTCTTTCTCAGCTTGTCGCCGTCGATCTCGCCGCCGACGATGTGCTGGGCCAGGTTGACCGAGCCGAGGTTGCACACCGCGATCTCGTCGGCACTGGTGTTCAGGGTGATCTCGGTGCACAGGTTGGAGGAGTGCACCACCCCGGCATGCTGCTGGGGGCTGCGCAGGTTGCAGGGGTCCTTGAAGGTGATCCAGGGGTGGCCGGTCTCGAACAGCATCGAGAGCATCTTGCGCCACAGGTCCTTGGCCTTGACCCGCTTGTAGAGCTTGAGCTGGCCGGTACGGGTCATCTCCTCGTACTCGGCATAGCGCTGCTCGAAGGCGGCGCCGTAGAGGTCGTGGAGGTCGGGGCAGGTGGCCGGCGAGAAGAGCGTCCACTCCTGGTCGTCGAAGACGCGCTTCATGAACAGGTCCGGCACCCAGTTGGCGGTGTTCATGTCGTGGGTACGGCGGCGGTCGTCGCCGGTGTTCTTGCGCAGTTCGAGGAATTCCTCGATGTCCAGGTGCCAGGTCTCGAGGTAGGCGCACACCGCCCCCTTGCGCTTGCCGCCCTGGTTGACCGCCACGGCGGTGTCGTTGACCACCTTGAGGAAGGGCACCACGCCCTGCGACTTGCCGTTGGTGCCCTTGATGTAGGAGCCCAGGGCGCGCACCGGCGTCCAGTCGTTGCCCAGCCCCCCGGCCCACTTGGAGAGCAGGGCGTTGTCGCGGATCGCACTGTAGATGCTGTCGAGATCGTCGGGTACGGTGGTCAGGTAGCAGCTCGAGAGCTGGCTGCGCACGGTGCCCGCGTTGAACAGGGTCGGCGTGGAGGCCATGTAGTCGAAGCTGGACAGCAGCTCGTAGAACTCGATGGCCCGCGCCTCGCGGTCGTCCTCGTTGAGCGCCAGGCCCATGGCGACGCGCATGAACATCACCTGGGGCAGCTCGTAGCGCACCTCGTCCCGGTGGATGAAGTAGCGGTCGTAGAGGGTCTGCAGGCCCAGGTAGGTGAACGCCAGGTCGCGGCTGTGATCGAGTGCCGCGCCGAGACGCTCGAGGTCGAACTCGGCGAGCCGCGGGTCGAGCTGCTCGAACTCGATGCCGCGGGCCACGTAGGCCTTGAAGGCGGGGGCGTAGAGCTCGGCCATCTCCTGGTAGGTGGCCTCCTCGGCCACGCCGAGGAACGACAGCGCCTCGCGGCGCAGGTTGTCCTGCAGCAGGCGGGCGGTGACGTAGGTGTAGTTGGGCTCCTTCTCCACCAGGGTGCGGGCGGTCATCATCAGCGCCTGGGAGACGCCGTCGATGGTGACGCCGTCGTAGAGGTTCTTCAGGGAGTCCTCGACGATCTTGCCCGGCTCGACGTTGGCCAGGTCCTCGCAGGCGTCGAACACCAGAGTCTCGACCCGGCCCAGGTCCAGCGGACGGGTGCTGCCGTCGGCCAGGGTCACGTTCAGCGTCGGGTGCGGCTTCTCGATATCGCCGGCGGCGGCACGGGCGCGGGCGTGCTCCTCGCGGTAGAGTACGTAGGCGCGGGCAACCTTCTGCTCGCCGGCGCGCATCAGGGCCAGCTCGACCTGGTCCTGGATGTCCTCGATGTGCAGGGTGCCGCCGTCGGGCATGCGGCGCAGAAAGGCCTGGGCGATGGCCTCCGACGAGTGCCGGACGAAGTCGCGCACCCGCGAGGAGGTGGCGGCGTTGTCGCCCTCCACGGCGATGAACGCCTTGCTCATGGCCACGGCGATCTTGCCGGCATCGAAGGGCACCACGTCGCCGGTACGCTTGATGACGCGCAGGGTGCGGGGTGCAGTGACGGAGACGGATGTCTGATCCGGGGTTGCGGTGGTATCCATGGCGCCGAAGAGTCCCTGTCTGAGAGTCGAAAAACACGCGAGTGAAGCCGCTGTTGACAGCGGGTGAAGCGGTTGCTATGGCACAGTATATGGTGTGCGTGCCGTGACGAAACACAAGATAGTGTGCTTTTGTGGTCCCATCAAGTGGATAAGTTGTGGATGGCCTGTGACCATCCGGCGGGAGTTTCACGACGGCCTGTCAGGCCGCGTGGTTGGGCCTTCCGTCCCCGACTCAGCGGGTTTCGTGAAGGCGAAATCGTGGTTTTCGGGTATCCTTTAGCCAGTGGCGGTAGGCGACTCCTCTTCGGGTGGCTTGCCGTACCCGATCACCAGCCCATCAGGATGGATACAGAGGATGGATGACAGCTTGGAACCCCAGGAACAGGATCATGTGCTGATCATCGAGGACGATGAGCGGCTGGCCGGGCTGACCCGTGACTATCTGGAGGCCAACGGTTTCCGGGTCACGCTGGAGGCCGACGGTGCACGAGGCGTCGAGCAGATCCTGGCACTGCAGCCGGATCTGGTGATTCTGGATCTGATGCTACCCGGCGAGGATGGCCTGTCGATCTGCCGCCGCGTGCGCGCCGACTACCCTGGCCCGATCCTGATGCTCACCGCGCGTACCGACGACATGGACCAGGTGCTGGGCCTGGAGATGGGCGCCGACGACTACGTGCCCAAGCCGGTGCAGCCGCGGGTGCTGCTGGCGCGCATGCGCGCCCTGCTGCGGCGTACCGATCCCAGCGAGCCGGGGGGCGAGACGCGGCTGGCCTTCGGCAACCTCGAGATCGACAGCGCCACTCGTGAGGCCTGGCTGGAGGGCGAGCGCATCGACCTGACCAGTGCCGAGTTCGATCTGCTGTGGCTGCTGGCCAGCAATGCCGGCCGGGTGCTCACCCGCGAGGAGATCTTCTCCCAGCTGCGTGGCATCAAGTACGACGGCCAGGACCGCTCCATCGACGTGCGTGTCTCGCGGATCCGCCCCAAGATCGGCGACGACCCCAACCAGCCGCACCGCATCAAGACGGTGCGCAGCAAGGGCTACCTCTTCGTCAGGGACAGTTGATCCATGCGTCGAGCGCTGGGCGACAGCACCTTCCTGCGCGTCTATGTGTTGCTGGCACTGGCGCTGTTGTTGACCTTCGGCCTGGCGCTGCTGGGCCTGGCCATGGTCGACCAGGTGCGTCGTGAGCACCATCGCGAGCAGCTCGCCGACCCCCCCATGCGCCTGCTGGTCGAGAAACTCGCGATGTTGCCCCAGGAGGAGCGGGAGGCGTGGCTGGATCACCGCGCCGAGCGCCTCGACATGACCCCGACCCTCTATCCCGTCGACACCCTCATGCTGAACTACTTCGACCGCACCCGGCTCGAGAACGGCCGGGTACTGGTCACCTCCCGGGGCGAGCATGGCTGGCGTCTGCAGCGGCTGCTGCCCGGCGGCGATTGGCTGCTGGAGATCGATCTGGCGGGCTTGAGCGAGCAACAGCTGCGCGGACTCGCCGAACTGTTCGGCGATTGGCTGACCGAGGTGCAGGGAGCCGAACGCCAGCAGCGCCTGGCGCGGGTCTCCGGCGCGGGCATTCCGGTGACCCTGACCGACCAGGCGCCGGAAGGGCTGGATGCCCGTCAGCTGTCGCGGCTGGCCGAAGGCGAGGTGGTGATTCGCCTGTTGCCGGGACGCTGGTCCATCACGATCTATCTGGAGTTGACGGATGCCGGCAACGAGGCACGCTGGCTCGCCATCGGACCGGTGCAGGCCTTCGAGCCGATGCCCGGGGCGCTGCAGTTACTGCTGCTGCTGATCCTGCTCGGCGTGCTGGCCGTGATCATCTACCTCATCGTGCGCGGCGTGGAAGCGCGCATGGCGCGCCTCGAGCTGGCCGCCACGCGCATCGCCGGCGGCCGCCTCGACACCCGGGTCAAGGTCGAGAGCGGCGATTTCCTGGGGCGGCTGGGCATGGCCTTCAATGGCATGGCCACCCAGGTGCAGTCGCTGCTGCGCGCCCAGCAGGACATGATTCGCGCGGTTTCCCATGAGCTGCGCACCCCGGTGGCGCGCATCCGCTTCGCCGTGCAGATGGTCGAGGACATGACCGATGATCCGGCGATCCGCCGTCAGCTCGAGGGCATCGATGGCGATATCGAGGAGCTCGACGGGCTGATCGACGAGATCCTCACCTACGCGCGGCTGGGCAACGAGTCGGTCAACAGCATGGAACTCGAGACCTCGCTGGTCGACTGCCGGGCCATGGCCAACCGGGTGATCGAGGCCCTGAGACCGCTGCACGGCCACCTGCGCCTCGAGCTGGCCGAGGGGCCCGAGGTAGAGATCGATGCCGAACCCCGTTACCTGCAGCGGGCATTGCAGAACCTGGTGGCCAACGCCTGCCGGCATGCCCGCAGCCGGGTGCTGATCCGCCTGCATTCCGAGCCGCACCTGGTGCGTATGGACGTGGAGGACGACGGCCCCGGGGTGCCCGCCTCGGAGCGCCTGGAGGTCTTCAAGCCCTTCGCCCGCCTCGACGACAGCCGCACCCGCAGCTCCGGGGGCTACGGCCTGGGGCTCTCCATCGTGCAGAAGGTGATGACCTGGCACGGGGGCAGCGTCGCGGTCGACGACAGCCCGCAACTGGGCGGTGCCCGTTTCACCCTGTTGCTGCCGCGTCGCCCCGTCACGCCGGCTTGATGCCCTCGAGTACCGCGAACGACGTTTCCCGGGCGGTGCGCAGGAAGTCCTCCATCCAGGGGGCGTCACGGCTCTCCTCGCGAATCGCCGCGAACAGCGTGCTCCACACTCCCTTCTCGCCGAGCGCCACGGCGCTCACGTAGCTGCGCTCCAGGTACTCGGTCAGTGCCCAGTTGGGCAGGGCGCAGACCCCCCGGCCGCTGGCCACCAGCTGCATCATCATGATCGTCAGCTCGGCGGTGCGGACTTCCTTGGGCCTCACCCCCACGGGGTCGAGGAACTGGGTGAAGACGTCCAGCCGCGAATGCTCCACCGGGTAGGTGATCAGGGTCTCCTCGGCGAGGTCCTCGGGGCGCACGAAGGATTTGCTCGCCAGGGGGTGTTGGCGGGCCACCGCGAGCAGCCCCTCGTAGCGGAACAACGGCTCGTAGAATATTCCCGCCAGTGGCTGGGGATCGGCGGTGATCACCAGATCGAGCTGCTCCCGGGCCAGGGCCGGCAGCGGGTCGAAGTGGTGACCGCCGGGAATGTCGATCTCGACTTCCGGCCAGTGGTCTCGGAAGTGATCGATGGTGGGCATCAGCCACTGAAAGCAGCTGTGGCATTCGATGGCCATGTGCAGGCGACCCTGCTCGTTCCCGGCCAGGCGGGCCAGGTCGCGCTCGGCCATGCGCACCTGGGGCAGCACCTGCTCGGCCAGGGCGAGCAGCCGCTGTCCGGCCCGGGTGAACTCCACCGGGCGGGTCTTGCGCACGAACAGCGGGGTGCCCAGGCGCTCCTCCAGGTCCTTGATCTGGTGAGACAGGGCCGACTGGGTCAGGTGCACGCGCTCGGCGGCCTCGACCAGGGAGCCGGCGTCGCGCAGGGCGACGAGGGTGCGCAGATGGCGGAGCTCGAGCATATGAGTGAACCAATTTCATCTTCAAGATTAGGAAGTTTAGTTTGATTCACTAGCTGGGGCCAGCGAGACTTCGTTGCATCATTCATGAAGAAAGGATCACATCATGACCATGGCTCATATTGCCGGCTATCCGCGCATCGGGGCGAACCGAGAGCTGAAAAAGGCCACCGAGGCTTACTGGAAGGGGGAGATCGACCTCGACGCCCTGGAGAGCACCGGCCGTGAGCTGCGCGCACGCCACTGGGCGGCCCAGCGCGAGGCGGGGCTCGACCTGGTGACGGTGGGCGACTTCGCCTTCTACGACCAGGTGCTCGACGTCTCGCTGCTGCTCGGTGCGGTGCCGGAACGCTTCGCGGCCGACGACGAGGTGGCCCGCGGCGAGGTGACGCTGGATACCGCCTTCCGCATGGCCCGCGGGCGGGCACCGACCGGTACCCCGGCGGCGGCCTGCGAGATGACCAAGTACTTCGATACCAACTACCACTACCTGGTGCCCGAACTCCACGCCGGCCAGACCTTCCGCCTGGCAAGCTCGCGGCTGTTCGATCAGGTGGCCGAGGCCCGGGCCGCCGGCCACCCGGTCAAGGTCACCCTGCTTGGCCCCCTGACCTGGCTGTGGCTGGGCAAGGCCCGGGACGAAGGGCTCGATCGCCTGAGCCTGCTGGAGGCCGTGCTGCCGGTCTACGGCGAGATCCTCGCGCGGCTGGCCGAGCAGGGCGTGGAGTGGGTACAGCTCGACGAGCCGGCGCTGGTACAGGACCTGCCGCTGGTCTGGCACCAGGCTTTCGAGGCCGCCTACAGCGTGCTCGGCCGAGCCCCCGTCAAGCTGCTGCTGGCCACCTGCTTCGGCGGCCTGGGCGACAATCTCAACCTGGCGGTGAACCTGCCGGTGGAAGGCCTGCACATCGACGTGGTGCGCGCCCCGGAGCAGCTCGACACCGTGCTCGACCGCCTGCCCGCCTACAAGGTGCTGTCGGTGGGTGCCATCGATGGCCGCAACATCTGGCGGGCCGACCTGGCGCTGCTGCACGAGCGACTCGCGGCGGCCCGCATGCGCCTGGCCAGGCGGCTGTGGCTGGCGCCGTCGTGCTCGCTGCTGCACGTGCCGGTGGACCTCGCCGCCGAAACCGAGCTCGATGTCGAACTGAGGAGCTGGCTGGCCTTCGCCCGCCAGAAGCTCGACGAGGTGGTGACGCTGGCGCGCCTGCTCGACGGCCGTGCCACGGCTCAGGACCGAGAGCGCGTCGAGGCCGCCACCCTGGCGTTGCAGGCGCGCCGGGACTCGGTGCGCATCCATCGACCGGCGGTGGCCGAGCGCCTGGCCCGGGGGAGGGCGGCCGACGCCGAACGCGTCGGTTCCTACCCGCTGCGGGCAGCCATCCAGCGGCGGGTGCTGGAGCTACCGCTGTTTCCCACCACCACCATCGGCTCCTTCCCCCAGACGGCGGAGATCCGGGCGGCCCGGCGGGCCGTCAAGGCCGGCGAGCTGGAGGCTGAGGTCTACGAGGCGCGCATGCGCGAGGAGATCGCCCACGCCGTGGCGCGCCAGGAGGCGCTGGGGCTCGACATGCTGGTGCACGGCGAGGCCGAGCGCAACGACATGGTCGAGTACTTCGGCGAGCAGCTCGAGGGCTACGCCTTCACCCGCTACGGCTGGGTGCAGAGCTATGGGTCGCGCTGCGTCAAGCCGCCGGTGATCTTCGGCGACGTCAGCCGCCCCGGCCCGATGACGGTGCGCTGGAGCCAGTACGCCCAGTCGCTCACCGACAAGCCCATGAAGGGCATGCTGACGGGCCCGGTGACCATGCTGCAGTGGTCCTTCGTGCGCGACGACCAGCCCCGCGAGACCACCTGCCGCCAGATCGCCCTGGCCCTGCGCGACGAGGTGCGGGACCTGGAGGCGGCCGGCATCCGGGCCATCCAGATCGACGAGCCGGCGCTCCGCGAGGGACTGCCGCTGCGCCAGGGCGAATGGCAGGCGTATCTCGACTGGGCCGTGGAGTGCTTCCGGCTGACGGCGGCTGGGGTCAGGGACGAGACCCAGATCCACACCCACATGTGCTATTCGGAGTTCAACGACATCATCGCCTCGATCGCCGCGCTGGACGCCGACGTCATCACCATCGAGACCTCGCGTTCCGACATGGAGCTGCTCGATGCCTTCCGCGAGTTCTCCTACCCCAACGAGATCGGGCCGGGGGTCTACGATATCCATTCGCCGAACATCCCCGAGGTGGACTGGATGGTTCAGCTGATGGAGAAGGCGGCCGAGCGCATTCCGCTGGAGCGGCTCTGGGTCAACCCGGACTGCGGCCTCAAGACCCGCGGCTGGGCCGAGGTGGAGCCGGCGCTGGCCAACATGGTCGAGGCCGCGCGGGTGCTGCGGCGGCGTCACGGCTGAGCCCGGGCGTTGAGCAGGAGGGGGCGGTTGGCGGAGCACCAGGCATCGAGCGCTGGTATTCTGGCACCACTCAGGAACACGACACCCTGCAAGGAGCCGCCATGTCTCGTCCTTCTGCTGTTTCTCTTCTGCTGTTCGGTGCCACCCTGGTGCTTGCCGGCTGTGCCGCCAGCCCGGGTGGAGAGGGGGCGCGCCCCGAGGTCGCCGACCTTGCCGCCGCCGACGGCAAGGTCGTGCAACCCGCGGCGCCCCTGATGCCCTCGGCCTTCTTCGCCGGCGGCGCCGAGGCGTTCGTCGGCTGGCGCTGCGCCCCGGCCCAGGACCTGGTCACGGCGCTGCCCGATGACGAGCTGCGGCTCTGGTCGGCCCACGGCGCCTGGCGGTTGCCGCCGGCGGTGGTGGCCAGTGGGGCCCGTTATCAGCAGGGCGAATCAGTTTCTGGAACAAGGGCGAGGAGGCCGTGGTGGAGGGGCCCCGCGGCCGTCTCGACTGCACCCGCGATCAGGTACGCAAATCCTTGACCCGACGGGACCGTCCCGGCGTGATGTTCCATGCCCGGGGCAACGAGCCGGGCTGGGTGGCCAGCCTGCCCAGCGACGTGCCCGAGATCGACCTGCTGCTCGACTACGGCAGCCGGCAGCTGACCCTGCCGTATCGGGTCACCACCCTGGACAACGGTGCAGGGCGGATGATCCTGGCCAGCGGCCGGGCCGACACCCCGTTCGAGCTGCGCATCGAGGGGCAGGCCTGCTTCGACGACATGAGCGGCGAACCCTTCCCGGCCCGGGTGACGCTGACCATCGACGGCGAGCAGTACAGGGGATGCGGGCAGGGCATCGCCCCTTGACGCGCACGACCTGTGTTCGCTCGTGGCGCGCCTAACGGTCCCGAGCTTTCGCTTTTATCGAATGAATTGCGCGGATTTTTGCGCTTTTCGTTGTAAAAAAACCACCTAGAATGGCGATCATTATCCTGTTAACGACACAAGGAGATCGCCATGACCACCCGCGCCCTCGTTCTCACCTCTTCCATTCTCGGCGGTCACTCCCAGACCCTGGCCGGGCACTTCATCGATCGTGCCGCCGCACGCGACGACCTCGACGTGACCACCCGCGACCTGGTGGCCGAGGAGCTGCCCCACCTGGGCCTGGCCGAGCTCGGCAGCTGGCAGGTGGCGGCCGCCGAGCGCACGGCCGAGCAACGCGAACTGGCGGCGCGCTCCGATGGCCTGATCGGCGAGCTGCTCGACCACGACGTGCTGGTGCTGGCGGTGCCCCTCTACAACCTGGGCATCCCGTCCCAGCTCAAGGCCTGGTTCGACCGGGTGCTGCGTGCCGGCGAGACCTTCCGCTATACCGAGAACGGCCCCCAGGGGCTGGTCGAGGGCAAGCGGGCGGTGATCCTGGCGGCCCGCGGCGGCCAGTACGCCGGCACGGCGCTGGATAGCCAGACCCCGCATCTGAAGGGCATGCTGGGCCTGATCGGTATCACCGAGGTCGACGTGGTCTACGCCGAGGGTCTCGCCATGGGCGAGGGCCACCGCGAGGCCTCGCTGAAGGAGGCGAAGCAGGCCATCGATGGCCTGGTGGGACGCCTGTAGCCTCGACGACCGAGTGGAGCACGATACGCGAGCGGGGCGGCCATTCGGCCGCCCCGTCGGCGTATGGCACCCGCCGCCGGCCAGGATATCGAGCGCAGCAATAAATCAGCGCTTCCCTAACAGGCCTCGGCGCGCTCGACCACCCACTGCCCGGTCACGAAGTCGCTGGTGCACAGCGGTGGCTCGGGGCGGCGGATGCGCTGCACCAGCCGGCCGAGGGCCGCGCGGCGTTCGCCGTCGGCCTGGTCGGGGCTGGCCAGCTGCACGCTCTCGGCCACCGGCCGCCACGCCCCGTCCTCGTGGGTCGCCAGGGTGAAGGCGAAGGGGTGGAAGCCGGGGAAGCCCAGGCGCAGGTCGGTGGCCACCAGCGTCTCGTGGCCGTCGAGCTCGCGCACCTCGTAGCGCAGGAAGGGGCCGGCGAACCAGTCCAGGCGTCGGCCGCGCTCGCTCTCCAGGGCCAGCGGTTCCAGTTCGGCCCTCCGGGTATAGGTCTCCAGCAGCGGCGAGGTGGTACCGTCGAGCAGGCCGACCAGGATCTCATGGTGGGCGTCGCCGTCGATCACGGTGGCCCGCCACAGCAGGGTATTGAAGGGCGTCGGCTGCACCAGGCGCGGGGCGTCCTGCAGGTCGTGCTCGGCCAGCAGCGGCTCGAGGCGACTCTCCACCCACAGCCTGGTGCCGAAGGCGAAGACCAGGTAGGCGCTGGCCAGGGCCAGGCCCCAGCCCGGGCCGCGCCGGCCGTTGCCGGTGATCAGGGCCACGCCGAGGCCGAGCAGCAGCGGCAGGGTGTAGAGCGGGTCGATGATGAAGACGATGGGGTAGGCCGTGGGCCTGAGGTCCAGCGGCCACCATAGCTGGGTGCCGTAGGTGGTCAGGGCGTCGAGCAGCGGATGGGTGACCAGGCACAGCACATAGAAGCCCCACCAGTGCCACAGCGGGATCGCCCGGGCCGCGCGCAGTCGCCAGGTAAGCAGCGCCAGCAGGGTGCCGAGCCCGGTGAGCACGAACAGCGAGTGGGAAAAGCCGCGATGCTCGGTGACGCTGGCCACGGCATCGCCATAGTCGATCAGGGCGTCGAGATCGGGCAGGGTGCCCAGCGCCGCCCCGATCAGCAGCGACTTGCGGCCGAGCCGGCGCCCCAGTACCACACCGCCGACCGAGGCGCCCAGCGCCACCTGGGTGACAGGATCCATGGTTCAGCTCCCTGGCGAGTGTCGGCCTTGTGGTGATACGCCGGGCCGCGAGCGCTTCCCGCTCACGGTCGCCGCACCCAGGCCGGGCCGGCGGCCAGGATCCGGGCCTGCACCGGGCAGGCCTCGTGGTGGGCGCCGGGCAGGTAGCCGGTGCTCATCAGGAACTCCTTCACGATCTCCGGGCCGGTAAAGCGGAAGGTGCGCTTGAAGAGCTTCACCCAGTCGGCGTGGGGCCGGGGATGGTGCTGGTCGAGCCAGGCGCGGAAGCTGCCGTGCTCGTCGCGCAGCCGCTGGATCACTCGCGCATTATGGATCGTCGCCTCGACCTTGAGGCGGTTGCGGATGATGCCGGCATCGGCCAGCAGGCGTTCGCGTTCGGCCTCGCCATAGGCGGCGATCCGGTCGATCGCGAAGCCGTCGAAGGCACGCTGGAAGGCCTCACGCTTCTTCAGCACGGTGAGCCAGGAGAGGCCCGCCTGGTTGATCTCCAGCACCAGGCGCTCGAAGAGCGCGGTGTCGTCGGCGACCGGGAAACCGTATTCGTGGTCGTGGTAGGGGCCGTGAAACGGATGGCCCGGCGCCAGGTCACAATAATGGCTCATCGATGGCTCTCGATCTTGGCAGGGAAAGGTCGGATTGCCGACAATACCAGTCTACCTTATTACACCCCGGGAGCAGGCGTCATGACACACAGCCCCCGGCCGTGTCGACCGCCCTTCCGAGATATTCAACGCCTGCACTCGCCGATCCACGACCCAGGAGAAGGACATCGCCATGCAGTACCTGCACACCATGGTCCGCGTCAGCGACCTCGACGCCTCGCTGCACTTCTACTGCGACCTTCTGGGGCTCAAGGAGGTGCGGCGCAAGGAGAACGCGAAGGGGCGCTTCACCCTGGTCTTCCTCGCCGCGCCGGAGGACGAGGGCCGCTCCGCCGAGCTCAAGGCCCCGGAGCTGGAGTTGACCTGGAACTGGGACCCGGAAACCTACACCGGCGGCCGCAACTTCGGCCACCTGGCCTATCGGGTCGACGACATCTATGCCCTCTGCGAGAGGCTGCAGGCGGGGGGTGTCACCATCAACCGCCCGCCCCGGGACGGCCACATGGCCTTCGTCAGAAGCCCCGACGGGATCTCCGTCGAACTGCTGCAGAAGGGCGACGCCCTGCCCCCGAAGGAGCCCTGGGTGTCGATGGAGAATACCGGCACCTGGTGATCAATCCGGGCGCCAGGCCATACGCCCGCTGCCGAGGAAGACGATGGCCACGGCGCCGAACAGGAAGAGCCCCTGCAGTTCCAGGGCCCAGCCGCCGTTGCTGGTGAACTCGGTGAGCTGGTGCATATGGGCCAGGAAGATCGCCACCACCATGTTAATGGCCATCAGCAGGCCGGCGATGCGGGTCTGCCAGCCGATCAACGCCATCAGCGGGGCCAGCACCTCGCCGATCAGCACCCCGTAGGCGAGGAAGCTGGGTAGTCCCTGGGCGGAGAGGGTATTGCCGATCCAGGTCAGGCTGCCCGGGTTGAGCAGCTTGGTCAGGCCGTGGGGCAGCAGCAGGCCGGCTACCGTCAGGCGCAGGATCAGCTTGCCGAGGGCGTCGTTGTGGAGGGCATGGAGCATGACGGGATCCTTGTCGGGCAGCAGGGGGGAATTGTCTGCGGGCGCCGGCTGATGCAAGCTTGGCGCTCGGTGCCGAGCATCGGCATGAACCGCTGTGAAGCCTCAAGGAAGATACCATGACGATCAATCGCTTCGCCAAGCCGCTCGTCGTGCTGCTGGGGGCGCTCACGCTGGCCGCCTGCAGCAGCCGCCCCGCGCCCGACCCCGGCGGCCGGACGGCCGCGCTGGAGGGGCCGGTCGTGGGGCCGCGCTGGAACCTGCTGCTGGTGGGGACCGACGAGCGCCTCTCGATGCCCGAATCCCCTCATTTCGTGGTTGCGCCGGACGGCCGGGTGAGCGGCAGCGACGGCTGCAACCCGCTGAATGGCCGGGTGCGACTGGGCGAGGGCAATCGCATCGAGTTCACCGAGCTCGCGACGACCCGCCGCGCCTGCCCCCAGGCGGCCGATGCCCGGCGCGTCACGGGGATGATGGAGAACGCCTACCGCTACCTGATCGACCATGACCGGTTGGTGTTCTTCGGGCCGGACCAGCGGGTACTGGGCGGCTGGCGCCGCGCCGACTGAGAGCGCGCGGCGTCTTGTGCGTGGCAGCCTGCTTCCCGCAGAAGGCAAGCGCGGGCCGAGGCCCGCGCTTGCGCTTGCTGGCTTGATTCAGCGTCCGGGCAAGGCGTGACGCACCTTGATCATGCCGGCGGTGATCGCGCGTGAGAGTCCCGGGCCCAGCGGTGTGAGCAGGATCCAGGGGGCGATGACCAGGTTGATGGCCATGGCGGCGAAATAGATGTCGCTGAACCAGTGGGCACCGCTGAGGATGCGCGGGGCGCTGAGCAGCACGGCCGCCAGGATGCCCGCCAGCGCCACCTTGCGGCCGGCGAAGCGCCACATGAAGGCGGTGAAGAGCAGCAGGTTCACGCCGTGGTCGCCGGGAAAGCTGCTGCTGGAGCTGTCCTTGGTGGAGAAGCCCACCATCTGGGTCACCAGGTTGACGTCCTCGTACACCACCGTCGGGCTCGGATGGGTATAGGGCACCACCAGGCGGACCCCCTGGGCGATGAAGACCGCGGCCAGCAGCATGGTGATGCCGATCCCCCCCCAGCGCAGCATCCGGTGCCGAGGCTCCGGGTCGCGGTCGATCGCCCACAGGTAGATGCTCAGCAGTACCAGCAGGCTGAACACGTCGAACAGCCGGTGGTTGCTGGCGGCCACGATCGTCACCCACAGGGTGTTGACGTCCTCCAGCCAGGCATTGGTGAGGAAGAAGACGGCATCGTCGAGCTCGTCCCAGAAGGTCAGGCTCGGGTAGAGCCAGCTCGCGATCAGGATCGCCCCCAGCAGGTTGCATAGCAGGATGCGGCCGGGTGAGAAGGAGGGCTTGGTCAGCGTCATCATGTGTGGCGTTTCCTCACAGCGCGGCGATCTTGTCGCGCTGTTCGACCAGCAGGTTGCGGGTGGCCTGGAAGTCGGCGAGCTTGCTGCGCTCCTTCTCGACCACCGCCGCCGGCGCCTTGGCGACGAAGCTCTCGTTGGCGAGCTTCTTCTCGATGCCGCCGATCAGCTTGTCCTGCTTGTCGATCTCCCGGGCGAGCCGGCCCAGCTCCGCCTCCTTGTCGATCAGGTCGGCCATGGGCACCAGCACCTCCAGCTCGCCGACCAGCTGGGTGGCCGAGAGGGGCGCCTGGGCGGGATCGTCGAGCCAGGTGGCGCGCTCGAGCTTGGCCAGCTTGGCGAGGAACGGGCGGTTGGCCTCGAGCCGCTCGCGATCCGCCGGGCCGCCCTTGGTCAGCAGCACCTCCAGCGGCTTGCCCGGGGCGATGTTCATCTCGGCGCGGATGTTGCGCACGGCGACGATCACCCCCTTGAGCCACTCGATGTCGCGGGTGGCGGCCTCGTCGAGCTTGTCGCTTTCCGGCTGTGGCCAGGGCTGGTCCATGATCGACTCGCTGCCGTCGCCCGCGGCCTTGCCGGCCAGCGGTGCCACGCGCTGCCAGATCTCCTCGCTGATGTAAGGCATCATCGGGTGGGCCAGGCGCAGGATCGCCTCCAGCACGCGCACCAGGGTGCGGCGGGTGCCGCGCTTGGCCTCGGCCGAGGCCTCGTCATCCCACAGCACCGGCTTGGAGAGCTCCAGGTACCAGTCGCAGTACTCGTTCCAGACGAACTCGTAGAGCCCCTGCGACGCATGGTCGAAGCGGAACTCCTCCATGGCGCGGGTCACCTGGGCCTCGGTCTGCTGCAGGCGCGAGACGATCCAGCGGTCCGCGAGCGACAACTCGACGGACGCGTCGCCTTGCCCTTCGAGAGAGAGACCGGTGTCCTGCCCCTCGGCGTTCATCAGCACGTAGCGCGAGGCGTTCCACAGCTTGTTGCAGAAGTTGCGGTAGCCGTCGAGGCGGCCCATGTCGAACTTGATGTCGCGCCCGGTGGTGGCCTGGGAGAGGAAGGTGAAGCGCAGCGCATCGGTGCCGTGGGGCTCGATGCCCTCGGGGAACTCGTCGCGGGTGGCCTTGGCGATCGCCTTGGCCTTCTGGGGCTGCATCAGGCTGCCGGTACGCTTCTCGACCAGCGCCTCCAGGTCGATGCCGTCGATCAGGTCGATGGGGTCGAGCACGTTGCCCTTGGACTTGGACATCTTCTGGCCCTGGCCGTCGCGCACCAGGCCGTGCACGTAGACCTGCTTGAAGGGCACCTCGCCGGTGAATTTCAGGGTCAGCATGATCATTCGCGCGACCCAGAAGAAGATGATGTCGAAGCCGGTGACCAGCACGCTGGAGGGATGGAAGGTCGCGAGCTCCGGGGTCTCTTCCGGCCAGCCCAGGGTGCCGAAGGTCCACAGCCCCGAGCTGAACCAGGTGTCGAGCACGTCCTCGTCCTGGGTCAGCGCCACGTCCGCGCCAAGGCCGTGCTTGGTGCGCGCCTCGGCCTCGGTGCGCGCCACATAGACGTTGCCATCACAGTCGTACCAGGCGGGGATGCGGTGGCCCCACCACAGCTGGCGGGAGATGCACCAGTCCTGCAGGTCGCGCATCCACGAGAAGTACATGTTCTCGTAGTTCTTCGGCACGAACTGGATGTCGCCTTTCTCCACGGCCTCGATGGCCGGCTTGGCCAGCGTCTCCACCGCCACGAACCATTGATCCGTGAGCAGCGGCTCGATGACGTCGCCGCTGCGGTCGCCGTAGGGCAGAGTGTTGCTGACCGTCTCGATCCGCTCGAGGAGCCCCGCGGCCTCCATGTCGGCGACGATGCGCTGGCGGGCCTCGAAGCGGTCGAGGCCGGCGTAGGCCTCGGGCAGGGTCGGGTCGATGTCCGGCAGTGGCCGGCCCTGGATATCGAAGGCCTCGGCGCGCTCGAGGATCGCAGCGTCCTGGGTGAAGACGTTGATCAACGGGAGACCCTGGCGGCGCCCGACCTCGTAGTCGTTGAAGTCGTGGGCCGGGGTGACCTTCACGCAGCCCGAGCCCTTGTCCATGTCGGCGTGCTCGTCGGCGACGATGGGGATGCGCCGCCCCACCAGCGGCAGGATGATCTCCTTGCCCACCAGTGACGCATAGCGCGGATCCTCGGGGTTCACCGCCACCCCGGTATCACCCAGCATCGTCTCGGGGCGGGTGGTGGCGACGACGAGATGATCGAGGCCGGTGTCGGTGGTCACGCCGTCGGCCAGCGGGTAGCGGAAGTGCCAGAACTGGCCCTGCTGGTCGCGGTTCTCCACCTCGAGGTCGGAGATCGCGGTGTGCAGGGTGGGGTCCCAGTTGACCAGGCGCTTGCCGCGATAGATCAGGTCCTCTTCATAGAGGCGCACGAAGACGTCCTGCACCGCCTGGTAGAAGCCGTCGTCCATGGTGAAGCGCTCGCGGCTCCAGTCGACGCTGGCCCCCATGCGGCGCAGCTGACGGGTGATATGGCCGCCGGACTCGTGCTTCCACTCCCACACCTTGTCGATGAACGCCTCGCGCCCCAGGTCGTGGCGGCTCTTGCCCTCCTCGGCGGCGACCTTGCGCTCGACCAGCATCTGGGTCGCGATGCCGGCGTGGTCGGTGCCCACCTGCCACAGGGTGTTGCGGCCCTGCATGCGCCGCCAGCGGATCAGGGTGTCCATGATGGTGTCCTGGAACGCGTGGCCCATGTGCAGGCTGCCGGTGACGTTGGGCGGCGGGATCATGATCGAGTAGGGCTCGCCCTCGCCCGAGGGGGCAAAGCGGTTGTCGGCCTCCCAGCGCTCGTACCAGCGGGATTCGATCTGCTCGGGTTGGTAGGTCTTGTCCATGGGGGTCTGGATCCAGAAATGATCACCTCCGGCTAGCTTAAGTGGCCGGATGGCAGGAGATGGCGACGAAAAATGGCGGTAATTATAACGCGAGGGGGCACCTGGCGTCAGCCTCACTGCCCGCGCAGAGAGTGAGCCTCCAGCGTTGGCGGTCCCTTTGGGGTCAGACCCCGGCGGTGTCGAAGCCGCTCGTCATGTGCATGACAGAGGGCTTGCTGGTTCGGCTGGGGTCTGACCCCCAAGGGGCCATGCCGCCGACATATGCAGCGAAAATACCGCAAACGTCGAGCAAGACGGGCGGCCCGGAGGCGCTAACGTTGCTAGCCCTGGCCGCGCAGCTGATGGGCCTTCACCGGATACCCCCGCTGCTTGTAGGTCTGCCAGCACTCGCGCTTGGCAGTCAGCACCTGCTGGTGCTGGTTGATGATCTCGGCGACCCGCTCGAAGCGCGAGAACCACTCGGGGATGCCGGGGTGCAGGTTGAGCAGCGCCTGCATCGGGGCATCCGGCGCCGGCGGGCCCTCCCAGCCGATGGTGACCGGCACGTCCTGCCCCGGCTCGCTGCCGAGCAGGGGACTGTCCACCAGGGCGTGGGGCAGGTAGGCGTCGGGACGGAAGGTCCAGAGCCGGTCGTCCAGCTCCCGGGCCATGGCCTCGTCCTCGGCGTGCAGGTGCAGCCGGTAGCCCTTGCGCTGGATGGTCTCGGCCAGGCGGCAGGCGAAGCCGAGACGCGCGTCCAGGGTGGTGTCGGGCAGGATGTAGAAGTCGATGCGGGTCATCTACAGCTCGTTGCCGTTCTCCACGCTACGGGCCTCTTCCTCGCGGTCGAGCAGGTACTGGGTCAGCAGGCCGACCGGGCGCCCGCTGGCCCCCTTCTGCTTGCCGGAGGTCCAGGCGGTGCCGGCGATGTCCAGGTGGGCCCAGGGGAACTTGTCGGCGAAGCGCGAGAGGAAGCAGGCGGCGGTGATGGTCCCCGCCGGGCGGCCACCGATGTTGGCCAGATCGGCGAAGTTGGAGTCGAGCTGCTCCTGGTACTCGTCCCACAGCGGCAGGTGCCAGGCGCGGTCCCAGGCGGTCTCGCCGGCATCGAGCAGGTCCAGCGCCAGGTCGTCGTCGTTGGAGAGCAGGCCGGTGGCGTGATGCCCCAGGGCGATGATCGCGGCCCCGGTGAGGGTGGCGATGTCGACCACGCTGGCGGGTTCGAAGCGCTCGGCATAGGTTAGGGCGTCGCACAGCACCAGGCGGCCCTCGGCGTCGGTGTTGAGCACCTCCACCGACAGGCCCTTCAGCGTCTTGATGATGTCGCCGGGCTTGGTGGCGCGGCCGTCGGGCATGTTCTCGGCGGCGGCGACCAGGAACACCAGGTTGAGCTTCGGCTTGATGGCCAGGATCGCCTTGGCGGTGCCGAACACGCTGGCCGCCCCGCACATGTCGAACTTCATCTCGTCCATGGCCTCGCCGGGCTTGAGCGAGATGCCGCCGGTATCGAAGGTGATGCCCTTGCCCACCAGCACGTGGGGCGCCTCGTCGGGGCTCTCGGCGCCGTGGTACTTCATCACGATCAGCCGCGAGGGCTCGGCGCTGCCACGGCCCACCGAGAGCAGGCTGTGGGCCCCCAGGCGCTCGAGCGCCTCCTCGTCGAGGATCTCCACGCTGAGCGCGCCGCCGGAGGCCTCGCCCAGGGCCTCGGCCTGCTCGGCCAGGTAGCGCGGGGTGCAGACGTTGCCCGGCAGGTTGCCCAGGGTGCGGGTATAGGCGACGCCTTCGCCCACGGCCTTGCCGATGCGGGCCCCCTCGCGGGCCGAGTCGGCATCGCCGTTCTCGCTGACCAGCAGGGTGACGCGCTCGAGCCGGGGGGAAGGTGCCGGCTCCGACTTGAATTCATTGAAGCGGTAGACCGCACGCTGGACGGCCTCGGCGACCATGCGAGCCTTCCAGTCGCAGGTGCGGTCGGGCAGCGGCACGTCGGTGAAGGCCACGGCGGCGTCATCCACCCGCAGCCCGGCCAGGGCAGTGAAGGCGGCGTCCAGGGCCTTGCGGAAGGCGCCCTCCCGACACTTGTCACGTTCCCCAAGCCCCACCAGCAGCAGGCGCTCGGCGCTGACCCCGGGGGCGAAGGGAATCAGCTGCACGTTGCCCAGTCTGGCCTCGAAATCACCGCGCTCGATCAACTGGCCGATCAGCCGCTCGCTGGCATCGTCGAGCTTGGTGGCGGCGGGCAGCAGGTCGCCATCCTTGAACACCGGTACCACGATGCAGGCCGTCTCGGTCTTGACGGGATTGCCCGTCTGAACTGGGAATTCCATGGTGTCTCCACAAGACAAGCGTAGGGGGATTCTGGATAATGCCGGCTCTCGGCCGTGTCACGCCAGTGTACCCAAGGCATGGCCCGAATGCATGGAAGGCGGCAGCATGATCATCTTTCGTTACCTGACCCGCGAGATCCTGCTCACCATGGCCGCGGTGGCCGGCGTGCTGCTGCTCGTCATCATGGGTAGCCGCTTCATCCGCTACTTCACCGATGCGGCCGAGGGGGAGATCCCGGCGAGCATCCTCGGCACCCTGATGCTGTTCCATCTGCCAGGCTTTCTCGAGCTGATCCTGCCGCTGGCCTTCTTCCTCGGTATCCTGCTGGCCTATGGCCAGCTCTATCTCAACAGCGAGATCACGGTGCTGGTGGCCTGCGGTACCAGCCCCAATCGGCTGCTGCAGGTGAGCCTGGTGCCGGCCACCCTGGTGGCGATCCTGGTCGGGTTGTGCAGCCTCTGGTTGACCCCGGCGGGCGCCCTGCACAATGCGGTGACGCTCGAGGAGCAGCGCAGCCAACTCGACTTCTCGGCGCTGGCGCCCGGCCGCTTCCAGGACTTCGGCGGCGGTCGTACCGCCTACATGGAGTCCATGAGTGACGATCAGAGCCTGATGCAGGGCGTCTTTATCAGCGAGCGCCAGCGCCGCCGCGACGGCACGCCGGAAAGCACCGTCACCCGGGCGGCGAGCGGTTACCAGACCGTCGATCCGGATACCGGCAGCCGGTTCCTGGTACTGGCCGATGGGGAGCGCTACAGCGTCGACCCCGGGCGCTTCGAGGCCGAGCGGCTGGTGTTCGAGACCTATGCGGTGCGGCTCTCCCAGGCCGATGACATGCGCGAGCTCGATTCGCCGGAGTACGCCACCACGGTGGCCCTGTTCACCGACGATTCGCTGCGCGCCAAGGCCCAGCTGCAGTGGCGGCTCGGCCTGCCGCTGATGGTCTTCATCCTCACCCTGTTGGCCATGCCCCTCTCCCGGGTCAACCCGCGTCAGGGACGCTTCGCCAAGCTGCTGCCGGCGATCTTCCTGCATGTCGCCTACCTGAGCCTGCTGCTGGCGGCGCTGGATGCCATCGGGCGCGGATCGCTGCCGGCGGCGGTGGGAATGTGGCCGATCCACGGGGCCTTCCTGGCCCTCGGCCTGGCGATGATGGCCCGTGCCCAGCACAAGGGGATCAGCGGATGATTGCCGATCGCTTCGATCGTTACCTGGCCCGCAACGTCCTGGCCGCCATCATCGTGGTGCAGGTGGTACTGCTCGGCCTCGACCTGGTGATCACCTACATCAATGACCTGGACGACGTGGAGGGCGACTACGGTGCCTTCCAGGTGCTGCTCTACCTGCTGATGCGCCTGCCCTGGCGCTTCTACCAGTATGCGCCGGTGGGAGTGTTGATCGGCGCCCTGATCGGCCTGGGCAGCATGGCCTCGAGCAACGAGCTCACCGTGATGCGTGCCGCCGGCCGTTCACTGACCCGTATCCTCTGGGGGGTAATGAAACCGATCATTCTGGTGGTCGCCGTGGTGCTGTTCATTGCCGAGTACGTCAGTCCCCGCACCGAGCAGTTCGCCAGCGCCTGGCGCCTGGAGCAGATGCAGGGGGAGGGGGCGGTGCTCACCGAGCGCGGTGGCTGGCAGCGCGAGGGTGACAGCTATTATCGCTTCGGTGCCATCCGCGCCGACGACACCGTGCTCGACCTGACCCGTTACCGCTTCGAGGACAAGGTGCTGAGTGAGGCCACCACCGCCGAGCGAGCGGTCTGGCGGGAAGGCGGCTGGGTGCTCGAGCGGGTCGAGGTGACCCGCTTCGAGGACGAGCGCACCGAGGTGGAACATCATGACACCCGGCAGTGGGAGACCACCCTGACCCCCGAGCAGCTCAGCCGCCTGCTGCGGGCGATCAACAGCCAGGCGCCCAGCGAACTCTGGGCCTATGCCCGCTATCTACAGGCCCAGGGGCTTCAGGCCACCCAGCCGCTGCTCTACTTCTGGCAGAAGATGCTGATGCCCCTGACCATGGGCTCGCTGGTGCTGGTGGCGGCCTCCTTCGTGTTCGGTCCGCTGCGCAGCGTGGCCGCCGGCACACGGGTGTTCTACGGCGTGGTCACCGGCCTGGTGTTCAAGTACCTGCAGGACCTGCTGGCGCCGGCCTCCACCGTATTCGGCTTCTCGCCGGCCTGGGCGGTGCTGGCACCGACCCTGATCTGTGCGGGGTTGGGGCTCTACCTTTTACGACGAACCGGTTGAGGGTGTTTCCTCCCCATGCAACGACGCTTCGGCAATCTCGACGATGTCTGGCCCGCCGGCCTCGGGCGGCGGCTGGGCGCGATGCTCTACGACAGCTTCCTGGTGGCGGCGATCTGGCTGCTGATCACGGCCCTGCACCTGGTCGTCGTGAGGCAGGGGCTGGGCCTTTCGGCCGAGCAGGTCGGCGCCGGCCTGCTCCAGGTGATCAGCCTGCGGTTGCTGCTGCTGGCCGGGGCCTTCGCCTTCTTCGCCTTCTTCTGGGTCCGGGGCGGCATGACGCTCGGCATGCAGGCCTGGCGACTGCGGGTACAGACTCTCGATGGCTGCACCATCACCCTGGGCCAGAGCCTGGTGCGCTTCCTGGTGGGCGGCCTGTCACTGGCCGCCTTCGGGGTGGGCTATCTCTGGATCCTGTTCGATGCCGAGCGGCGCAGCTGGTCGGATATCGCCTCGGGCACCCGGGTCGTGGTGCTGCCCAAGCCGCAGCGGCGTCGCTGAGGCAACTTCGTTCTCATCCTTAGGTCGAATGAGAACAAATTTCTTCTTCCTATGCTTGCGATAGGCTATGCGAATCATTTACATTCGTCACGGTAATCAGAGCCGAGGTGAAGTCGATGTACGTGTGTCTTTGCAAGAGCGTGACTGACCACCGGATCCGTCAGGCGGTCGAGGATGGTGCGCGCAGCTGGCGCGAGGTGCAGCAGGAGACCGGCTGCGGTACCCAGTGTGGCAAGTGCGCCTGCATGGGCAAGACCATCACCCGCGACGCCGTGGTGAGCGAAATGGCGAGTTCCTCCGCCGACCTGGCCTACGCGGTCTGATTGCCTTCCGGCTTCCCTGGCCCTGAGCCACTTCCGCAAGACGTCAATCGCTATTATTCTTGTTGGCTTTTCTCCCCAACTCTTTGTCGCTGTTGGACTTTTTTGCTGTCATGGCCAATACTGCGGATTGTCCGTAGAGCGCCGATACGCTCGGACGACGGGCTCGCACCGTGCGTTGCCCCCTGACACCCGACCCAGACGACATAGGGAGAGACGCAATGAAAGGCGACAAGAAGGTCATCGAGCACCTCAACAAGGCGCTCGGCAACGAGCTGGTGGCCATCAACCAGTACTACTTGCACGCCAAGATGTACCAGGACTGGGGCCTCAAGGCGCTGGCCAAGTGGGAGTACGACGAGTCCATTGACGAGATGAAGCACGCCGACAAGCTGATCGAGCGGATCCTCTTCCTCGAGGGCGTGCCCAACCTGCAGGACTACGGCAAGCTGTTGATCGGCGAGAACACCCGCGAGATGCTCGAGTGCGACCTCAAGCTCGAGCAGGCCGGGCGCGACGACTACATCGCCGCCATCGCCCACTGCGAGAAGGTCAAGGACTACGTCAGCCGTGATCTCTTCCGCCATATCCTCTCCGATGAAGAAGAGCACATCGACCACCTCGAGACCGAGCTCGGCCTGATCGACAAGGTCGGCCTGGAGAACTACCTGCAGACCCAGATGCAGGAAGCCGGCGACGAGTGACCGCCGCCCCGCGGGATGGACGTGGACGCCGCCCCTGCCCCAGGCTTGAGCGTTGCGGGCGACCGGCTGCGGCTCGAGGGTGACTGGACCACCCTGACGCTGTCCCCGGTTGCCGAGCGCGCCCTGGCGCTGAGCCGTCAGGGGCCCTGGCGGCTGGAAGCCGGGGGCATCACGCGGCTCGACAGCAATGGCGCCCGGCTGCTGGTACTGCTCGGTGACGGCACCATGCCGGCCGGGCTCGACGCTCGCTGGCAGCCGCTTCTCACCCTGGTGCAGAAGGCCCTGCACGAAGCTCCGCAACATCCCCTGTCCCGTCCCGGCTGGCTCGAGGGCTTCGGCCGCCGGGTGCTTCTCTCGCTGGACCAGTTGCATCACCTGTTGGCGACCCTCGGCCAGCTGTGCCTGGCCCTGATCGCCCTGCTGCACGCGCCCCATCGTCTGCGCTGGCGCGAGACTCTCAACGTGGTGGTCACCAGCGGTGCTCTGGCGGTGCCGATCATCGCCCTGCTGGCCTTCCTGCTCGGCGGGGTACTTGCCTACCAGGGGGGTATCCAGTTGCGCACCTTCGGGGCCAACATCTTTATCGTCGAACTGGTCACCCTGACCCTGTTCCGCGAGTTCGGCCCGTTGATCACCGCGATCATCGTCGCTGGCCGCTCCGGTGCCGCCTTCACCGCCGAGCTCGCCACCATGCGGGGCAACCGCGAGATCGACGCCCTGCTGACGCTGGGCATGTCGCCGGTGGAGCGGTTGCTGCTGCCCAAGTGGCTGGGGCTGGTGATCGCCATGCCGCTGCTCACCGTGCTGGCCAATGCCGCCGGCCTGGTGGGCGGCGTGCTGGTGGCCGATCTCATGCTGGGGGTGGACTTCGATACCTTCCTGCGGCGCGTGCCCCAGGTGGTGGCCAGCCATCACTTCTGGGTCGGCATCGGCAAGTCGGTGGTGTTCGGCATGGTCATCGCCCTGGTGGGTTGCAGCGAGGGCATGCGCGCCCGGGGCGATGCCGAGAGCATCGGCCGCAACACGACCTCCAGCGTGGTGCAGTCGATCTTCTGGGTGATCGTGCTGGATGCCCTGTTCTCGGTCCTCTTCAACCAGCTGGGGTGGTGAGTTGGCCTCACATGACGCGAGCGTGCCGGTAGCGCTGGCGGGTCTGGAGACCCGCTTCGGCGACCTGGTGGTGCACCGGGGGCTCGATCTCGAGGTACGTCGCGGCGAGGCGCTGGGCATCGTCGGTGGTAGCGGCAGCGGCAAGTCGGTGCTGCTCTCGGTGATCAGTCTGCTCAAGGCGCCCCATGCCGGCCGGCTCAGGCTGTTCGGCGAGGAGGTGGACCTCGTCATGAGCGAGTCGCGGCTGATGCCGCTGCGCCGGCGGCTCGGGGTGATGTTCCAGCAGGGGGCGCTGTTCTCGTCGCTGACGGTGCTGGAGAACGTGATGCTGCCGCTCACCGAGCATACCCGGCTGCCGGCCCTCTTGATCGAGGAGTTCGCGCGGCTGAAGATTGCCCTGGTGGGGCTGCCGCCGGAGGCGGCCGAGCGCTATCCCCGGGAGCTCTCGGGCGGCATGCTCAAGCGGGCCGCGGTGGCCCGGGCCCTGGCGCTGGACCCGGAACTGCTGCTGCTCGACGAGCCCAGTGCGGGCCTCGATCCGGTCAGCGCGGCCGAGCTGGACGCCCTGTTCAACACCCTGCGCCGGGCACTGGGCCTGACCCTGGTCCTGGTGACCCATGACCTGGACTCGCTGTTCACGGTCACCGACCGGGTGGCCTACCTGGGCCAGGGGCGGGTACTCGAGGTGGCACCGCCGCGGGTGCTGAGCGAGAGCCGCGAGCCCGAGATCGCCCGCTACTTCGGCAATGCCCGGGCGCAGCGCTTCCGGGGAGAAGCCTGATGCCCGAGCGGGCCAGCGTTGTTCCGAGGAGAGCGCCATGCAGACCCGAGTGAATCCCGCCCTGGTGGGCGCCTTCGTGCTGGGGCTCGCCGCCCTGCTGGTGGCGATGGTGGTGTGGCTGGCCGGTGAGCGTGACCAGCACGACTATCTTCCCTACCGGGTCGAGGTGGAGGAGTCGGTGGCCGGGCTCTCCGAGCGTGCCACCGTCACCTATCGTGGCGTCGAGGTGGGTTTCGTTGAGCGTATCGCCCTCAGCGGTGACCTGGCGCGGGTCGTGGTTACCCTGCGGGTGGCGCCCGCCTACCGGCTGCGCGAGGGCACCAGCGCCACCCTGCGCAGCCAGATGCTCACCGGGCGCACCTCGGTGGAACTCTCCGGTGGCGAGGGCCCGGTGCTCGACCACGGCGCTCGCGAGCCACCGACGCTCGCCTACCAGCCCTCGCGGCTCTTCCAGCTCGACCAGGCCCTGGGCGATGCGCTCGACCGGGTCGATGTGATCGCCGAGCGCACCGCCAGCATCAGCGAGCGCATCGACGACCTGCTGAGCGACGAGAATCGCGAGTCGGTGAGCCGGCTGCTGGCCAGCATGACCCAGAGCGCCGAACGCCTCGAGCAGGTGCTCGACGACGACAACCTGGAGAGCTTCCTGGCGACGCTGCACAACCTGGAGGCGCTCACCGCCAGGCTCGAACGCTTCTCGGGCGGTGCCCTGGACGATCTCGACGGCCTCGGCGACGACACCCGCGAACTCCTCACCAGCCTGCGCGCCACCCTCGACCAGCTCAGCCGAGGGGCCGGCGAGAACCTGGCCATGACCGGCGAGCAGGTGCGGCGCACCCTGGGACGTTTCGACGACCTGGTGGAGCAGCTCGGTGATCTCACCCGCGAGCTGGAGCAGAACCCCCGGCAACTGCTGTTCGGCCCCGATCGCCATCCCCCCGGCCCGGGAGAGCGCTGAGCATCCACAGGGAGTCTTCCATGTTACCAAGGACGTGCCTGCATTGCCTTCGGCTGTCGTGCCTGCTGCTGCTCGCGCTGCTGGTCGGCTGCGTGACGCCCGGCAGCCGCGAAGCGGCGACGCCGTTACGGCTGGAGACCCCGGCGCCTCCCGCAGAGCGGTCGCAGCGCTTCGCGGCCATGAGCGTGGAGACGCCGCGCATCACGGCCGGTATCAGCGATACGGCGCTGCTCTATATCGAACGGGACTTCCAGCGGCGTCCCTATGTCCAGTCGCACTGGGGGGCGCCGCTGTCGCGCCAGCTGGGCGACCTGGTGGCCGACGAGCTCTCCCGCAGCGGGCTGGTCGGGGTGGTGCAGCGGAGTGGCGCGGCGGGCCTGCAGCTCGAGGTCGAGGTGCTCGAATGGCTGCACGATTATCGCGGCGACGCGCCCGAGGCACTCATCGCCCTGCGTACCACCCTGCGTGGCGAGCGGGGTGTGATCGCCCAGTGGCGCTGGAGCGAGCGGCGTGATTTCCGCCCAGCCGGGGCGGAAGCGGGCCTTGCCGCCCAGCAGGCGCTGCTGGAGGTCTGGCTCGAGGCACTGCTCGAACGGCTCGACACCCTGGCCGACGAGGCCCGTTGAGGTCCGTTGAGGCCCGTTGAGGCCCGCGTGAGCGCGTCGCCCGCCCTGCGCCGGCCAATGATCTACGCTGGTGCAGAGGCCTCTCGTCGCGGCACCGGCGAGGCCCCGCCCGGTGTCCCCCGCGATGGCCCCCCGCCATGGCCCCGGGGCGTACGTTCCCCCTATCGGTGCTGCGTCGGCCCATCCCCGACCGGGACGCGACGGGGTGGCAGGAAAGCTGCATCTCAACAATGACAACTCACATGGTTACGAGAGGGCTGGATCCATGAGTCGAATCTCTTCCCGCACGTCCTTGCTCGGGGCCGGCCTGGTGGCCGGTGCACTCGGTGCCTCTCTGCTCGGCGCCTCCCTGGCCCAGGCCGACGAGACCCGCATCCGCTTCCAGCTCGACTGGCGCTTCGAGGGGCCCTCGGCGCCCTTCCTGATGGCGGTGGAGCGCGGCTACTTCGCCGAGGAGGGGCTCGACGTGCAGGTGGATTCCGGCAGCGGCTCCGCCGGCGCCATCAACCGGGTGGCGTCCGGTGCCTACGAGATGGGCTTCGGTGACCTCAATGCCCTGGTGGAGTTCCTGGCCGAGAATCCGGAGGCGCCCGGGATCCAGGGCGTCTACGTGGTCTACGACGGCACCCCGGCCTCGGTGTTCGCGCGCAAGGATCGCGGCATCGAGTCGCCCTCGGACCTCGCCGGCAAGGCCCTGGCCGCCCCCGCCTTCGACACCGGCTATCGCGCCTGGGGCATCTTCGCCGCGGCCAACGAGCTCGATGCCGAGGCCGTCGAGTGGCAGAACGTCGACCCCGCCCTGCGCGAGACCCTGCTGGTGCGCGGCGACGTGGACGCCATCACCGGCTTCTACTTCACCAGCCTGCTCAACCTGGAAGGGCGTGGCATGGGCGAGGAGGAGCTGACCATCCTGCCGTTCCCCGACTACGGCGTACCGCTCTACGGCAACGCCATCGTCGCCAGCGAGGCCTTCACCGAGGCCAACCCCGAGGCCGTCGAGGGCTTCCTGCGCGCCTTCAACCGCGCGCTCGCCGAGACCCTGGCCGATCCGGACGGCGCCATCGAGTACGTCCGGAACCGCGATGCGCTGATCGACGTGGAACTCGAGACCCGGCGCCTCAAGCTCGCCATCGACAGCGTGATCGATACCGAGGATGCCCGCGCCAATGGCGCCGGTGCCGTCGATGAGGAGCGCCTGCGCAACGCCATCCAGCTGGTCGCCGACGCCTACGACCTGCCCTCGATTCCCGAGCCCGAGCGGGTCTTCACCTCGCGCTTCCTGCCGCCCCGGGAGGAGCGGATGATCTTCCCGGGCCAGGGAGACTAGGCATGGGGGAGCCCTTCGTCGCCTTCGACCAGGTGAGCCTGGCCTATGACGACTCCGGCAACGCCATCGAGGAGATCAGCCTGACTATCGAGGAGGGCGAGTTCGTCGCCTTCGTCGGCCCCTCCGGGTGCGGCAAGTCGACCTTCATGAAGCTCTGCACCGGCTTGCATGCGCCCACCGCGGGCCAGGTGAGGGTCGACGGCGCGCCGGTGGGCGGGCCGCTGAAGATCTCCGGCATGGCCTTCCAGAACGCCAACCTGCTGCCCTGGCGCACCACCCTCGACAACGTCCTGCTGCCGCTGGAGATCGTCAAGCCGTACCGCCACCAGTTCCGCCGGCGCCGTGCGGAGTTCGTCGGCTGGGCCCGCGACCTGCTGCGCACCGTGGGGCTCGAGGGCTACGAGGAGCAGTACCCCTGGCAGCTCTCCGGCGGCATGCAGCAGCGTGCCTCGATCTGCCGGGCGCTGATCCACCGGCCACGCCTGCTGATGCTCGACGAGCCCTTCGCCGCCCTGGACGCCTTCACCCGCGAGGAGCTGTGGTGCGTGCTGCGCGACCTCTGGGAGGCCCAGCACTTCACCGTGGTGCTGGTGACCCACGACCTGCGTGAGGCGGCCTTCCTGGCCGATACCGTCTATGTGATGAGTCGCCGGCCGGGACGCATCATCGAGCAGCGCCGCATCGACCTGCCGCGGCCGCGGGAACTGGCGACGACCTATGAGGAGCCTTTCACCTCACTGGTGCAGGCACTGCGCGCGCAGATCGGCGAGATCCGCAGCCGCTGAACGAGGAGGCGACATGTCAATGAGCGAGAAGACCCGTGAGCGCCTCGCCCCCTGGGCGGCGGTGGCGATCCTGGTGGTGGTCTGGGAGGCGGTGATCCGTCTGCTCGACGTGCCGGAGTTCATCTTCCCCGGCGCCTGGGCCACCGCCCAGGCGCTGGTGACCTTCGCCGGGCCCATCGGCATGCACTCCTGGCAGACCTTCTGGACCACCATGGCCGGGTTCGGCATCGGCGTGGTGGTGGGGCTGGCGCTGGGCTTCATCATCGGCTCGTCGCGCTTCCTCTACCACGCCTGCTACCCGCTGCTGGTGGGCTTCAACGCCATCCCCAAGGTGGCCTTCGTGCCGATCCTGGTGGTGTGGTTCGGCATCGGCTCGGTGCCGGCGATCCTCACCGCCTTCCTGATCTGCTTCTTCCCCATCGTGGTCAACGTGGCTACCGGCCTGGCGACCCTGGAGCCGGAGCTCGAGGACGTGCTGCGGGTACTCGGGGCACGGCGCCTCGACGTCCTGCTCAAGGTGGGGCTGCCGCGTTCGCTGCCCTACTTCTTCGCCTCGCTGAAGGTGGCCATCACCCTGGCCTTCGTCGGCACCGTGGTCTCCGAGACCGTGGCCTCCAACCAGGGCATCGGCTACCTGATGATGAGCGCCGGTTCGCAGATGCGCATGGCGCTGGTGTTCGCCGGGCTGATCGTGATCAGCGCCATGGCCATGGTGATGTACGAGCTGTTCGCACTGATCGAGAAGCGGATGACCGCCTGGGCCCACCGCGGCCAGCGCTGACACCGATCCACGGCATCGTCAAAAGCCGAACCGGGGCGGAAACTCGGACAGCGGCGGCTCCTTGGCCAGCCACTCCTCGGCCAAGGCCTCGGCTTGCTCGCGTTGTTCGGCGGTTAGCTGGTCTTGATAATCTTCCAGGATTCCCTTGGCCGTTCGATTATCGGTTTCTTCAACAACAGCATGTAATATCGCCCAACCTTTAACGCCATCCCGTTCGTTTTGGCATCTTTTTTCTGTTTCTGGATCAAAGAAACACCAGCCTGTAGCTAACCGGCCGTTCATATGTCCGGCCTCCGAAGCTCTGACAATCCACTCCCAGGCCTCGTCATAACGCCCCCGCTGGCTCAAGAGGGCCGAGAGGCGATTCATCGCCGGCGGGTAGCCCTGCTCGGCGGCCCGGCGATACCAGTCTTCGGCTTCCTCTCGCCGCTCGGCCTCGCTTGGGTAATCGCCATAGCCGTCATGAATCAGGTGGCCCATCCGGTACTGTGACTCCGCGTGGCCGGCCTCGCTGGCACGCTCGAGCCAACTGACGGTCTCCTCCGGCTGGCCGAATGAATTGTAAACATCGAACAGTACGCCCATGGCGGCGGCGTCTCCCGCCTCCGCTTGAGGCAAGGTCGCCTCCAGGGCGGCCTGACGCCAGTCGTCGCCCTTGTCGGGGCAGACATCGCCCAGGTGGCAGGTGCCTCCCTGATGCAACCGCAGCATGGCGTAGGGCTCGCCGTGCTCGGCGGCACGTCGGTACCACGCCAGCGCCTCGCGGGTCATGCCCATATGCCGCAGCCGGTGGATTTCGCCGAGGTAGTACATGGCCTCCGCATCGCCAGCCTCGGCGGCGGCTTCCAGGTAGGGCGGAGCCTGGCTCCGGAGATGGGCATTATAAAGGCGCATGCCCTCGTCCTTGGCGGCCTGGGTCTCGGCATCCAGCGCCCAGCCGCTGACCGGGCCAAGCAGCAGGAGGGCGAGTGCCAGGGCTTTATACCCTTTGATCATCGGGGTTCCTCGTAGATAACGCGCATGCCTCCCTGCCCATCGGGCAGGTATTCGCAATGGGTGTCGGCATGTCGGCCCAGACTCTTAGCGGCAGTGAAGTAGTCACTCCTCGCCCTTCTGACCACGGTATCGCCGGTACCAGAGTCAATTTGCATAAACCGATCCAATAGGTAGCGGTTACGGCAATAGCCGAGCCCGCGCACCGCATGGGTGCGTTGGCCGTGACGATCCAGCCGCAGCAGTGCCTTCTCGAACAGCCGGTTTCCCGGGTTGGGGCCGGAGGCCGGGCGAACCGGGCCGTAGACGCCGCCGAGCACGCCCTCGTGAATCCAGCCCACGCAGTTGGCGATGGCCATCTGCTGCAGGTCGCGCGCCTCGGGCTCGCTAAAGCTCGTCTGGATCCCAAGACCGCCAAGGGCACTGTCCGACGAACTGATCTCGAATGCGCGGGGTGGGCTGCAGAGCAGCCAGAGCAGCGCTCCCAGGGCCTCGGGGGTCAGCTGCTGGACCCAGGCACGCAACTGACGCTCTTCCTGGCCATCACGAGAGGTCAGCACATAGGCGATCTGGCCGGCGCGGTCCGTCTGCGCCAGCTCATCCCGCAGTTGCCGCAGCCAGGTGCGCCCCTTGGCCATCACCAGGCCGGCATTGAGCAGGGTCATCATTAGCACATAGCCGAGGTCGCTGAGCTCGTTGAAGGCCTCGTCATCCAGCCAGTCGACCCGTTCGAAACCACTGGCCACCAGGTCGCGGTGCAGCATGGTCAGCCACAGGTCCAGGTGGCGATTGTCGAGCTCCATGGTCACGCCGCCACCGACCCCCCGCCCGCAGAACAGGGCGGCCTTGGCCCGCAGCACGAACCTGCCGCCCCGCAGGCCGATATGAAAGTCGGTGTTCACGCCCCAGGCCCAGCCGCGTTCGCGGTGCCACGCGACCATGCCCAGGCTGCGCCACTCTTGCAGTTCGTCCAGCCGGTTGCGCCGGGTGAAGGCATCCACCGCCTGGTGCATGGGGGCGCGCATGGCGATGTCCTCGGGCGGTTCCCAGCGCAGCTCGCAACGATGCTCGATGCCGCCGCGAACTCCCACAAACGCGTTGAGCTGACCGCCGATGCCCAGACGGTGCACCGGCTCCTCGGCGGTAATGTTCGGTTCGCCGTCGAAGGAGAGGTGCAGCGCGCCGGACAGGGCCAGGCTGGCGCCGGCGAAGCCCTTGGCCACGGTCTCCAGGCGCAGGGCATAGCGGCCCAGGTCCAGCTCGCTGCCATCCTTGAGCGGCAAGTTGGCATGCAGCGCCTCGTCCTCTTCGGGCAGCTCCAGTACGCTCAGGGTTAGCTCGCCACGGGCCAGGTGGTAGGCCCCCTCGAGCTTCCATTCGCGGCGCAGGGGGCCCCTGGAGCTGGATGCTTCAATGCTGCCTTGCCGGGTCTCCCACTCACCTTCCGCAGTGGTGGTGTCGGCCAGGCGTAGCGGTTCGGGGAAGTCGAGGGTGATCAGCGATGACAGCTCTCCCCGGGTCAGCCCGATCAGGCGCAGGGCCTGGGCCTGCGCGCTGGCGTCGAACAGGCGCAGGGTATCCCTGGCGGGGCCGGTGAACAGCAGGCGCTGCAGGGTTTCGCCCCAGCGGGCCCTGGCGTCGTCGCTGGCCAGGCTGGCGATCTCGTAGCCCGCCTCGTCGAGATGGGCATAGAACGCCTCGGGCTGGAACAGGCCCAGGTCGTCGTCGTGCCATTCGCCGCGCCAGTCGATGGGCTCGCAGCCCTTGAGGTCGAGCCAGTGGGAGAGCACCGTTTCTGGGGCCTCCCACAGGGTCGCCGGGAGCACACCGTCGGCGTCGAGCAGCGGTGCGATGCGATTACGCTCGGCAAGGTTCATATAGTCCATCAGCAGGTGCAGGCTGATATGGCACAACTCGCGCTCGCCACCGGCGGAGGTGAATTCACGCAGTGGCCAGTCGTTGCGGACGAGCATGTCGAGGCGGCGCCTTTCGTAGCCGAAGGCGTTGCGCTCATCGGCCAGGTAGGCCTGCCAGAACAGCACGCGCCGCGGCCTCATGGCCTCCACGGCTCGCTTGGCGCGCTCGTGCAGGGCATCGAGCCGTTCGGTGAGCTCCTGGTAACGCTCACGCTCATCGGCGAACAGGAACAGCGGCAAGGCGGTGTGGCCCGCGGTGCCGGTCTGCCACTCCTCCAGCTTGGTCTCCACCGCCGCGAGCAGGTCGGCCTGTTCGCGGAGCAGGTCGTTGTAGTGGTCGAAGTCGCCGACGCCATCCCGCATGGTGGCGCCCGATGCGGAGGGGTTGGCCAGGGCGTATTCCGGCGTGGCGATCCCCAACGCCGCCAGCTGGAGGATACTTTCCAGATAGGCGGCGTAGAGGGTGCCGCTGCGCAGCTCCGCCATGCGGATCATCTCGGCGAGATGGCACTGCGCACTGGCGGCATTGGGCGTCTGCGTCTCGCAGCGCTCGAGGAACGCCTGGTACTCGGCGAGGACCTCCTGCAGGGTGAAGCGCCGCTCGCGGTCGTCATCCGCGGCGCGGTTCACGCCCGGCAGCAGGGCGTGCTGGCGCATGGCCTCCCGGCGGGTGCGACGGTAGGTCTCCAGGGCCTGCTGGATCTCACTCTCCCAGGGGCCGTAGTAGGCATCGCCGTCGACCACATAGCCCGCGTCACGCGCGGCCCGGCGTCCCGCATTGCGCAGGGCGTGCAGCTCATCCTCGAGGCGCCGTATCTCGGTGGCCTGCTGTTGGCGTTGGTAGCGCAACCGGCGGTGACGATCGTCGGCTTCGCGTCCGACAGGAGGAGGCGAGGTCTCGATGGTGGCATCCAGGCCGCTGTGCCACACGCGTGCCTTGGCCAGTTCCCGTTCCAGCTCGCCGTAGCGGTCGCGGTCGTCCTCGGGGAGGAAACTGTCGGGGGTGGCCGGCAGGAAGCACTCCATGATCCCGGCCTTCTCGGACAGCGTGGCGTTACGCTGTGCGGGATCCTCGATGCTGGCCCATCGGTGAAGTTCATGGGCGGCCTCGTCGAGATCCTTGGCGACGTCGCGGGTGAGTAGCCAGAATCGCCCGGTGCCGACGAGGTAGAGGATATCGACCCACTCAGGCGGCTGGCAGGGAAAGCGGCGTTCGCACTCACGGCCGCCGTCTTCTCGGCTCGGGATGAAAGGTGGCCATTCGGTAGCGGTTTGTTGTGACACTGCGACGCCTCCCCTGCGTCAGTTCACTTCCGTGTGGCGAGCGAACGCCTGCCGTGACGGCTCGGTATGTTGGGGACCCTATGCAAGTCAGCCGGGAAAAGGAATGGAGGAGGGGAAATTGACGATGGGGCTTACGGTAGTTGTCGGCAATATCCTACACGGAGTGTACCGGTGGTCACCGTCACTCTCTCGCGTGTCGCGTGGGAATCTGTGCCATGGATTCCTGCTCAGAACGCCTTCTCGAGCTCGAAGCGTGGCACTGGTTCGCCCTGGACCTCGACGGTCTCGGTGAACATCTCCAGCGGCCTCACCCAGAGGCCGTACTCGCCGTAGAGGGCGCGATAGACCACCAGCGGCTCCTCGGTCTCGCTGTGGTGGGCGACGCCGAGCACCTCGTAGTGGTTGCCCTTGTAGTGGCTGTAGATGCCGGGGACGGGAAGCGGATGGGTCATCTCGGGCTCCAGGAGTCAGGAGGAGGGGGTCGGGCCGGCGGAGGCCTGTTTCGCCAGCCGGGCCAGCACCCGGGAGGCGGCAACGAAGCCGAAGCTGCCGGTGACGAAGGTGGCCGCGCCGAAGCCCGCGGCGCAGTCGAGCCGGGTCGCCTCGACATGGCCGGGTTTCTGCAGGCACACCTCGCCGTCGCTGTCCGGGTAGACCAGCTGTTCGTCAGAGTAGACGCATTCCACCGAGAAGCGCCGCTTCGGGTTGCGCGAGAAGCCGAAGTCGCGGCGCAGCCGCGCGCGCACTTTGGCCAGCAGCGGATCGTGCTCGGTGCGGGCCAGGTCCGCCACCCGGATGCGGGTCGGGTCGGTCTGGCCGCCGGCGGCGCCGGTCACGGTGATTGCCAGCTTGCGCCGCTTGCACCAGGCGATCAAGGCGGCCTTGGCCAGCACGTTGTCGATGGCGTCGACCACGTGGTCGGCGTCCTCGGGGATCCGCTCGGCGAGGTTGGTGGCGGTGACGAAGGCGGTGTCGGCCACCACCTCGTGGCCGGGGTAGATGGCCCGGCAGCGCTCGGCCAGCACCTCCACCTTGGGGCGGCCGATGGTGCCGTCCAGGGCGTGGAGCTGACGGTTGACGTTGGAGACGCAGACATCGTCGAGGTCGATCAGCGTGAGCTTGCCGATGCCGGAGCGGGCCAGCGACTCCACCGCCCAGCTGCCCACGCCGCCCACGCCGATCACCACCACGTGGGCGTGGCGGAAGCGCGCGAAGGCGCGGGCACCGTAGAGCCGGCGGATGCCGCCGAAGCGCAGGCCATGATCGTCCGTGGTGGCGGCATCGTGGGCGCTGGAGAAGAGGGGCAGGTCGGTCATGGCGGTCGGTATCGGTCGCTAGTGGGAGGGTAAGCTCAGCCCGAGGGCTCGAGGCCGGTGCTGGCGTCGACCCGGTGCGCGGTGTCCACCGGCAGATGGCCGGCCCAGCCGAAACGCTGGAACAGCGCCGTCATGGTGGCATCCAGGGCGCAGGAGAGTTCCAGGCGATGATCCATCACCGGGTGGTCGAAGGCCAGCCCCACCGCGGCGAGCAGCAGACGCGGGCTGTCGAGGCGCTCGGCGAAGAAGCGGTTGTGGTTGCCCTTGCCGTGCTTGGCGTCGCCGATGATCGGGTAGCCGCGGCTTGCCAGGTGGCGGCGGATCTGGTGGCGGCGGCCGGTCGAGGGGCGTGCCTCCATCAGCGAGTAGCGACTCTGTGGGTAGCGGTCCACCTGCACCGGCAGTTCCACGCTGTCCAGTCGCCTCACCTCGGTCAGCGCCGCGAGCGCCGGCATCTCGGCCTTGGGGCGGCGGCCATCCTCCTCGCGCAGCGGGTAGTCGAGCCGCTCGCGCTCGGGGCCGATGCCGCGCACCACCGCCAGGTAGCGCTTGGCGACTCGGCGTTCGGCAAACGTCTCGCCGAGCCGTGTGGCGCTCTCCGGCGAGAGGGCGAACACCATGAGGCCCGAGGTGGGCCGGTCCAGCCGGTGCACCGGATAGACCCGCCGGCCGAGCTGGTCGCGCAGCCGCTGCAGCAGGAACTCCCGCGCCCCGCCGGCCAGCGCGGTGCGATGCACCAGCAGGCCCGCCGGCTTGTGCACGGCGACCAGGTGGTCGTCCTGATGGAGGATCGTCAGCGGTGAAGCCATCACGGTTCCGGGCGGTGGAGCGAGGCCGGCCATTGTCGCCGTATGGCGCGGCGCTGTCACCCATGCTCGGGCAGAACCCGGCCCTGCCCCGGGTGCTAGCGATGAACCTGCGCCGTCACCTCGGCGTGGCGGCCGGGATGGCGGGAAAGCGGAACTTGCGGCGGAACTCCCCGGGGCTCAGGCGGGTGATCCGCTTGAAGGTGCGCCGGAAGGCGGCCGTTTCCTCGTAGCCGACCTGCCAGCTGATCTCGTCCACCGGCTCGTCGCTGCCCTCGAGCAGTTGCTTGGCCTTCTCGATGCGCAGGTGTTGCAGGTAGTGCACCGGGGAATAGCCGGTCGCCTGCTTGAAGCGACGGTAGAAGGTCGGGCGGGGCAGCCCGCTGTGACTGGCCATCTCCTCGACCGAGACATCCTTGGCGTCGCAGGCATGGAGCCACACCTGGAGCTGCCGGATGGTGCCGTCGCCGTGATCGGTGGGCGGCACGAAGGGCACGAAGGGCGCCTGGCTGCGGGAGTCCCAGTGGTAGAGCAGGAACTTGCCGATGGCCTGGGCCGCCGTCGGGCTGACATGGCGCGCGATCAGGAATAGGATCAGGTCCTGCCAGGAGCTGGCCGCGCCCGACATGACGAGCTCGCCACGCTGGCCGGCGACGATCAGCAGCTCATCGATGCGCAGGCGGATATGCGGGAAGTTGCGGCGAAAGGTCGGGGCGAAGGCCCAGTGGGTGGTGGTGTCCAGCCCATCGAGGAGCCCGGTTTCGGCCAGCAGCAGGGCGCCGGCGCAGGCCGAGCAGAGGTCGGCCCCCTGGCGGTGCATGCGCCGCAGCCAGGCCACCGTGTCCGGATGCTGGCCGGTCTGCCACTCCTGATTCTCGAACAGCATGGACGCCGTGATCACGATGTCGGTGGCTTCCACCTCGTGCATGGCACGGTGGACCTCGAGCGGCAGGCCACAGGCACTGGGGAAGATGCCGCGCTCCGGGCCGACGATCTCGGCCTCGAAGAGCGGGGCGGCACCGGCATCCGGCCCCTGGATCACGGCATCGGCGAGGATCAGGGTCTCGTACAGGCCGTGGATGGGGGTGCCGGTGGACTCGGCGGGCAAGGCCAGCAGGCTGACCCGCCTGGGGAAAAGGCGCCTCTCCATGGTGTGTCAGCCCCGGTGAGCAGAATGGGCCGTTTCCGAACAGTCTGGCTCTCGCCGCTGGGCCCCGCAAGGCACATCGTGGGCACAGGAGGACGGCGGACGTCTTGTCGGCCGGAATCCTGTCCACCCACGATGAAACACGAGGAGACGATCATGTTCATCGCCATCGAGCACGACATCCACGACCCGGCCCGCTTCCAGCAGTGTGCCGAGCGGGTCTTTCCGCTGCCGGAGGAACTGCTGGTGCACCAGTTCTTCCCCGCCGACGACCTGAGCCAGGCTGTCTGCCTCTACGAGGCTCCCTCGGTCGCGCGGCTGCGCGACTACCTGGAACCGCTGCTCGGCGAGGCCAGCACCCAGCGCTACTTTGCGGTCGCCGAGGAGCCGGCGATTGGGCTGCCGGCCCGCCAGCTGGCCGGCGCGTGACGGGCGCTGCCCACCCAGACCACAAGCTGCATGGGAGGTCACCATGAAAACCACCCTGATTCTCACCACTTCGGCATGGCTCATCGCCGGCCTGGCAATCATCGGCCCCGCCCACGGCGAGGAGGCGCCGCCCTTCATCCAGGACACCTTCCCCGCCCAGGGGGTCGAGGCCGCCTGGCAGAGTTACCAGGCCGTCTTCCTGGACCCGGACGCGGCCCTGGACACCAGGACCAAGGAGCTCATCGCGCTCGGCGTGGCGGCGCAGGTGCCTTGTAGTTACTGCATCTACTACCACGCCAAGGCAGCCCAGGCGCAGGGCGCCAGCGAAGCCCAGATCCAGGAGGCCCTGGCGTCGGCCGCGCTGGTGCGGAAATGGAGCACGATGCTCAACGGCTCGCAGTATGACGCGGAGCAGTGGCGTCGCGAGGTCGATACCCTCTTCCCGGACGAATGAGGTTCACGGCCATCGTGACACTGGCACCCTCTCCGCCGGGAGGCCGCTGGCTTCGGCGTCGGCCTCCCGGCGGCCTGTTCTCTCCCATGCCGTGGCGGCGTTGAGCGGGTCAATGCCTGACCCTGGTGGACGATGCCGTGGGCTGCCTGACGTCCGTGCGGGGGGGGCCGGAGGTGTCGCCCCCGTGAACGCCCGGGTTCCGGCAGGGTGGCAGCGACGGGCTATGCTGAAAGCGACCGAGGCGCCCCGTTCCTCCCAGGACCCAAGGAGAACGTCCATGTTGGAATTCATCTCTCATCCGGCGGCCCATGTCGTGGCGATGAAGGCAGGCGGCATCGTGACGGCACGGGAACTGCAGCGCGCCATCGATGCCATCGAGGCCGCCAAGAAGGCCCACCCCAGAATCAGCATGGTGGTCGAACTCGATGACCTGCGCTGGATGACGCTGACCGCCTTGATGAAAGATGTCGGTTATGGCCTGACCCAGCTCGGCGACCTCAAGCATTACTACCGGGCCGCCGTGATCACCGACAAGGAATGGATCAAGCATATCGCCCATCTGGAAGAAAGGTTGTTCAAGGCCGTGGAGATCCGCACCTTCCCCAAGCGCGAGCGCTCCGCCGGCATGGCCTGGGCCGGCGAACTGCCCAAGGGCGCCCACGAGGATCCCGAAGAGGACGGCTATCACGGGGCCTGACAGCCCGCAGAGCGAGGGTGCCACGACGGGCGCCCACCGCTCCGCGGGCCAACTGATGGCCAGAGGCTGCCCCGCGGCGCCGTTACCGGCGCCTGGGCAGATGCCGCTGAAGCTGGTGCGTCCAGTTTCCCCCCGAGTGGCGTCGACAGGCCTCCTCGTTGTCGAACCCCACCCAGTTGGCCGCGTCATCCACCCTGAGCCCGGCCTCGAACAGTGCCTGCCGCGACCACTCCCGCCACTGCGCCGGCGAGCGCACTGCCTCGGCCATCGCCTCCGGCGTGTCGAACACCCAGACGATACAGGGCGTCCCGGCCTCGGTATCCACATGGGTCACCCAGGCGAAGCCCGGCACCTCCTGCTTCGCCTGCTCGCACGCCGCGGTCAGCGACCGGATCAACTTGCGCTCCTGATAGTGCCTCGTCACTTTCATCTCCCTCGATACCGATAACTCATGGGCCACCGCCCCGGGCTAGAGAGGATACGGCACTCATCACCCGGCTACAGCCCGCTGCGCATCCCCAGCCAAGAGCCCGATACACAGGCCCGCATCCTCCTGGCCCGGGAACTCTCCAGCGTGCCCTGGCACGCCCGACCCGAACACGGCCCCCTCGGCCACCAGAGCCGCGCCCGCAAGCAGATTTACGACGAGACCTCGCGGGTGGGGCAGCGCATCAACGGGGAGGAGCATTCCAAGCCATGAGGCATGAGAAAACTCAAGATTCGAGAGGGCGAGCCGAAGAAATCTTTAGTAGGCTGAGTGTTACTGGATGTGATCAGACGGATTATTAATGTCGCTATTAAGCGACATGTCGGCCCTTGGTGGCCAAGGCGGCGGCGTAAGCGGTACTGCCTGGCGGTAGCGTGCCCGCAGGTCGGAAAGTCCCCACCGGAGCGGGGTTCTGGCCAGTAGGACTTCTGTGGCAAGGGGCTTGCGACCGGCAGATATCGACCCAGGCTGTGTGAAAACTCCTGGGCTCTCCTGAAGATGGCGTTTGTACGCGAAATTTGAAGAGGTTTTGCCATGCAACTTCCTCAGAATGAGCGAGAGAACACCCTTCTTGATCATTCTTTGACCAAGACGAGTCCTTCCGAGCGTTTTCACACAGCCTCGACCCGAAGCGGCCAGGCCGGCAGAGGCATCATGCGCGTTCATCGGTGTTAGCCAAATGAAGTTCACTCTATGAGCAACATCCTGAAATACCAAAAAGAGCACGAGCTTGAGCTAATATCCCTCCTAGGAAAGGAACCCGATTGGAGCTCGTTTTTGAGCGACGATGCAATTGATACGTTCAAGGAAGCACTGCTCGAAAGTGAAACCTTTCTGTGCGAAAGCCAAGGCAATATCTGCGGATATCTCCGAGCCTTGGTTGATGGCTTTGGTATCTATATTAGTGAATTGTATGTCGCTCCACAGAACAGAGGGAACGGCTTTGGCTCAGAGCTTCTGGAAAAGGTTAAGCAGGAACATCCGAATCAGGATGTGTACGTGCTGTCTGATGAAGACGTCTATTATGAGAAACTCGGATATCAGCGGGTTGGCTCGGTTTTTCAACTATAAAATGGCTAACAAGCGCATGTTGTCGGACTGGTTCTCCGTTGCGCTCCAAGCCAGCCGCAAATGCGGGCGTTAGACCGCTACGAGGAGCCCTTATGACGAATGGTACACGCAGTCTGGAGCTCTCATTTCACCACGAGGAAACTGTGATCCTGCCCGCGGACCCGGCAACGGTGTTCGCGTTCGCGGACGACCACCGCAACCTCGCGGGCCACATGAAAAAGAACAGCATCATGATGGCCGGCGGCAAGTTCACCACCGATGTTGACGACGCCCACGGAAAGGCCCTTGGCAGTCACATCCGCATGCGCGGACACGTCTTGGGCGTCCGCCTCGAAGTGGACGAGGTAGTGACTGAGCGCGACCCGCCAACGCACAAGGCATGGGCAACGGTCGGCACCCCCAAGCTCATCGTTATTGGACACTACAAGATGGCATTCGACATCGAACCCGCACCGGAAGGCAGCGTCTTCAGGGTGAGCATCCACTACGCGCTTCCCGAGAGAAACAAGTGGATTGGAACGCGCCTCGGGAAAGGCTACGCGCGCTGGTGCGTGCGACAGGTAACCGGGGAAGTCCAGCGGCACTTCACCGCTTCTTGAAGGCCGGTGGGCACGTCGAAGCCGGCTATGGTCGCGCGGCGCGATCTAACGAGCTTTTCACCTGGCACGCCCGATTTTGCGGGCGCGCAGGTGAAACGCATGGCGTTACAAAACGGGGGAGAGTCAACAGTCATGATCGCTAGAGAATGGAAGTGCCGGGTGCCTGAAATCCACAGTGAGGGATTCACAGCCTATTTGTACGAAACCGGCATCAAGGATTCGTCCGCAACACCCGGGTTTCTCGGTGCTCAGATTTTCCATCGTTCGTTATCGGGTAACATTGAACTCACGCTCATCACCTATTGGGACAAGCTGGATTCGATCCAGGTGTTTGCCTGCCACGATATTTTTCAGGCACGCTTGTACCCGGAGGACGAGGTTTATGAGCTTGAACTAGACCTATCAGTACAGCACTATGAGGTCATCGAACGCCAGTTCATGGCAGACGTACGGGGTAAAATGGGTGCAATCGCTTTGTAACCAGTCGTTCAAGTTCGTTCCCGGCTTGGCGGCCGTCCACTGGATGCCCTTTTAGTTGCACTCCAAGGGCACTGCTTAACATTGGCGTTGGGCGCGGACGAACGACAGGAGGTAGATCATGCAGCACATTACTTCACCAGGAGGTACCCGCGTTTCCTACGACAGGTATGGCAGTGGTCCGCCCTTGGTGCTTGTGCATGGTAGCTTCAGTGATCACAGAACGAACTGGGAGTTCGTAAAGCCATTCTTCGAGAAGCAGTTCACCGTGTACGCTTTGGCCCGCCGTGGCCGTGGTGAAACGGAAGCGACCAAAGGTCATACTGTGGAAGACGAAAGCCGCGATGTCTGTGCGCTGATCGAGTCGATTGAAGAACCTGTCTTCCTCCTTGGCCACTCCTACGGCGCGCAGGTCGCGCTCGGCGCGGCGGCCAACGTTCTGGACCGCGTTCGCAAGTTGGTCCTTTACGAGCCTCCATGGCCCAACACCATCCGCAGCGACACGCTTGCGCGGCTTGAGGAGCTGGCACGGGTAGGAAACTGGAGTAAACTGCCAGTGACATTCTTCCACGAAACATTCTCTATCCCGATGGAGGAACTGGACGAGCTACGCGCCACTGAGCACTGGCCGCCTATCGTGGCCGATGCGGAGGCCTCTCTGGAAGAACTGCGCGCACTGAGCAGCTACATCTTCAACGCCGAGCGATTTCACGGGCTTCACGTTCCGGTGCTGCTCCAGGTGGGCACCGAAAGTCCTCACGATAAATTTGTTATCGATACCCTTGCAGCAGCCCTTCCTGATGCCAGAATAGAAGCGTTACCCGGCCAAGCCCACGAAGGAATGATAATGGCACCCGAACAGTATGCCGCGTCGGTGTTTCGCTTCTTGGCCCCGTTGAAAGCATAATCGGTGGCTGCGTCCAACAATAGCTTGAACCCGACCGGCCTCTCCGCTGACGCTCCGAAACCGGCGGGTTAAGCCAGGCGTTAAATCAGCACATGAGGAAGGGCCGCTTCTAGCCGAATACTGAACTTCAGGCTACGTTGATGGATGGGGTGCGGAAGATGACGACCCAGAGGCGATATGTCGGCATTGGCCGCTGGCTACTCGCCCCAGTTGGGCCTCATTCTGCAGGCGAAGAGGGAGATCACCGTGGAACCGTCTGAGCGGAAAGATGTGTGGGCCGCCGGCGACCTCTATGAACCCTATGTGGGGCGCTGGAGCCGACAGGTGGCCAAGGCGTTTTTGGACTGGCTAGCGGTGCCAGAAAAACAGGCCTGGCTGGATGTCGGATGTGGTACCGGTGCCTTGACCCAGACCATCATCGAGACGGGAAACCCAAGCTCGGTCATCGGCATAGATTCTTCGCCCGGCTACACCGAGTACGCGAAGGCGCGCATCGCGAGTCCATGCGTGCGCTTCGAGGTCGGGGACGCCCAGTCACTCCCCATTGATACAGCGAGTCTGGACGCCGCCGTTTCAGGCCTCGTCTTGAACTTCGTGCCACGGCCGACCCAGGCAGTTGCGGAAATGGCTCGGGTTGTGCGTCCAGGCTCGGTCGTTGCGGCGTATGTCTGGGATTACGCTGGGAAAATGGAGCTGATGCGTTACTTCTGGAATGCGGCAGTTGCCTTGGACGCTTCGGCAAACGACCTCGATGAAGGCCGTCGCTTTCCGATCTGCCAACCGACACCGCTTACCGAACTGTTCGCGCAGGCCGGATTGAGCGAAGTCGAGGTATGTCCGATCGATGTCGCCACCGACTTCCGCGATTTCGACGATTATTGGTCCCCATTTCTCGGGGGACAAGGGCCGGCGCCTGGCTACGCAGTGTCGTTGAGCGACGATCGCCGCGCGGTGCTCCGGGAGCGGATTCGATCCGAACTCCCGCTTTCGAAGGATGGGGTTATCCACCTCATTGCCCGTGCATGGGCCGTTCGAGGGCATAAGCCATAGCGGCGGCCCAACCAGGTGCTCCACCCGACGTCGCGCTGACGCGGCAACGCGCCTGAGCTTGGACGTTAAATCAGGTTTTTCTGAACGTCCAATACTGGCCGAATAGAGAACTTTAGCCGCGCATGCTGGCAAGGCTGGTCACCCGAAAGAATGAGGGACAGACCCTCATTTCGAAGGATCAATAGGAGAAAACATGAACAGATACCTAAAATACGGAATGATTGCTGCCCTTGCTTTCGTCGTGGCCGGTTGCTCTGATCCAAAAATCGATGCTTCAACAGATGAGGCAATGAAAGCATCCTCCCAGAAAGTTCGGGAAAGTTTGCCAGAATCGAAGAAGGCGGAGTTTAACGAGGCTCTACAGGTCTTGGCCTTTAGTCAAATTGACATGAAAGATCTCTTTGCTGAAGGGGCGGCAGGGGCTGGGAATATTGAGGAAAAAATGCGCAGCGCTCTCAATGGAAAGACTGCTGAAGAAGTGATCGCCGAAGCAGATAGGATAATGGCAGAGCGGCAATCTCGTGAGCGTGCGCAAGCGTTGGAAGAAATAAAGGAGCTTGAGGAAAAGAGACAGGCTTCAGTAGAGGCTCGTGAGGAGTTGATAAAATTCGAGGTGTTGCGGTCTCGTTTTTCTATGAGGGAGAGCGACTACATGGGGAAACAGCCAATCATTGAGCTGACTGTAAAAAATGATACAAACTCTCCTGTATCCCGCGCTTTCTTTGAAGGCACGATCGCGAGTCCGAATCGGAGTGTGCCTTGGCTCAAGGATACTTTTAATTACAACATTTCGGGCGGTCTTGAGCCAGGGGAGGAGGCGACCTGGAATCTTGCTCCGAACATGTTCTCTGATTGGGGTAAGGTGGATGCCCCCGTTGACGCAGTGTTTACTGTTACAGTTGAGAGGCTCGACGGGCCAGGCGGCGAGACTCTGTATTCAGTCCGTGATTTTGGCGAGCGAGAAGCTCAACGACTATCTGAGCTGAAGAGCAAATACAGTGTTGAGTGAACATCATCTAACAACCGGTTGCAGCGGACGGCCCGCTGCGCGTTCCGCCGCTGAACCGGAACGTTCTATCAGCACATGATGAAAGACCGCTTCTGGCCGAAAGGAGAACGTTAGTCTATCCTGATGATATAGATATAGCAGCTTTTATGCTTACAGTTGGTAATTAAGTTTTCCTTGACATAGGAGAGGTCCATGCAAGATATAAGACGACTTGAAGTTGGCATGACCACAAAGATTGGCACGGATCAGGTGAAGGAGCCTGAGGTGGGCAGGGAATATGTCCGGGCGCTCGACTCCAATACTTGGCTTCTGTTTACCGAAGACCCGGCCGAGGATCGGCCAGTTGTTGTTCGCATTGATAGCATCGACGGTGATGTGTGTCACTGCACGGTGACTCGAAAGTTAAGTTGATAGCTGTGCTAACCTTTATTTTCGCTCTCGACCTAGCTGACTAGGCTATCGTGCAATGACGTCAGTTTTTGGCGGTGATTCAGTCTGCGAAGACCGTTCAGTCTCTGCTATGCCTGATAGGTCAATCAAGCAGAACGTCTTACCCTGGCGCGCCAGGGACGAATAGTAGTGGCTTATATTAACGATATCCGATTGGCGGCTTCTGGCCGATAGGTGCCGTGAATCATATGGTCGTTTTCTTTACACACGTTGACCGCCCCTCCAGGAGGCCCTGGAGGGGCGGTTTTTTGTAAAGGAATTGCGTAAATCTTTCTATGGAAAGAAAAGGTGTGTTTTCTTTCTGCTGTCAGCCACGAATGAGCCGTGCGCCGGGCGGAACCTGGTAACGGAGCTCATCGCAGTCGCCGGGCGGTGGCTGCTGTCCCTCCGGCCGGTCTGGGTACCAGATCCGGCACTCCCCGGGGGGTGGCAGGTGGCCGCTTGGTACACCCTGGCTGCGTTCGTACCCCGGATACCCGTTTCCATACCCGTAGCCATCGGCGTAGACCGCACAACCTGAAAGCGCGGTGACCGCCAGCAGGGAGGTGGCGGCTCGATACAGTGTCTTCATGCACCACTCCTTGTGTCGTGCCCGGTATGGCGTTGTTGCCCCCTGCATGATGCGCGACATCGCCCTGACTTGCCCAGCATCCATTGTTCTTGTGGTCGGCAGAGGCTAGGCTTTCCATATCCCCCTGGGGGGGATATGAATTGACATGCCTGGTGGCCTCGGGTCATCCCGCGTCAACAAGAGGAGTAGTATGGAGCTGTTTCGGGATCGTCGCTATCGCCACCTGTTCTCCGCACAGGTGATCGCGCTGATCGGTACCGGGCTGACCACGGTCGGCCTAGCGCTGCTGGCCAGCGAGCTGGCCGGGGAGCGTGCCGGTGAGGTGCTGGGCACGGCGTTGGCCATCAAGATGATTGCCTATGTGGGCATCGCCCCGGTGGTGGGCGCCTATGCCAGCCGGCTGCCACGGCGCGCCTTGCTGGTCACCCTCGACCTGCTGCGCGCCGCGGTGGTGGTGAGCCTGCCGTTCGTCACCACGGTATGGCAGATCTACCTGATGATCTTCCTGCTCAACGCCTGCTCGGCGGGCTTCACGCCGGTCTTCCAGGCCACGATTCCCGATATCTTCGAGGACGAGCGCCGCTATACCCAGGCGCTCTCCCTGTCACGCCTGGCCTATGATCTGGAGAACCTGTTGAGCCCGCTGCTCGCCGCGCTGCTGCTGGTGGTGATCTCCTTCAACCTGCTGTTCGTGCTGAATGCGGCGGCCTTCCTGCTCTCGGCGTTGCTGGTGGTGAGCGTGTCGCTGCCCTCGCCGCATCCGCAGACGGCCGGCGGCGGGGTCTGGTCCAGGCTGACCCAGGGCATGAGGCGCTACCTGCACACCCCGCGGCTGCGCGGGCTGCTGGCCCTGAACATGGCGGTGGCCGCGGCCGGTGCCATGCAGATCGTCAATACCGTGGTCTATGTGCGTCATGCGCTGGGCATGGGGGAGACCCACGTGGCGATCGCCTTCGCGGCGGCGGGGGGCGGATCGATGGTCGTTGCCCTAAGCCTGCCCAGGCTGCTGGAGCGACTGGACCAGCGGCCGGTGATGCTGGCGGGCGGCCTGCTGATGAGTGCCAGCCTGGTGGCGGGGCTGACGGCACCGGGCTTTGCGCTGTTGCTGCTGCTGTGGTTCGTGCTGGGGGCCGGGGCCTCGATGGTGATGACGCCCACCGGCCGGCTGCTCAAGCAGTCCTGCCGGGCAGAGGAGTGCCCGGCGCTGTTCGCCGCCCAGTTCTCGCTTTCCCACGCCTGCTGGCTGGTGGCCTATCCGCTGGCCGGCTGGCTGGGAAGCGCCCTGGGCATGATGTCCGCCTTCGCGGTCCTGGCCACCCTGGTCCTGGCCGCCACCCTGCTGGCCACACGCCTGTGGCCAGCGGAAACGACAGAAGCATGCGCCTGAGCGCGCGAGTCATGCCTTGCCAGCGACGCTGGAAGGGTGGGTAGAGTCGGCGGGGCCATTCACGCCGCTCATTCACGCCGCTACAGATAGCGGACGATGGCCTTGAACTCGTCGATATGGGCCTGCTGGCCCTCCGTGCTGTCGCCGATGGCTTCGTCCAGGCAGTGATCGATGTGATCCTGCACCAGGGTTCGCTTGGCCTGCTGGATGGCCTTCTCCACGGCATGCAGCTGCTGGGCGATATCGAGGCAGGGGCGGCCGTCCTCGATCATCTGGGTGACGCTCTGCAGGTGGCCCCGGGCGCGGTTGAGCCGCTTGATGATGGCGGGGTGGCTCTCGTGGGCATGTGGTGGCATCTTAGGCTCCCTGTCGTTGTTCCTATCCCCATGGGGAGGATGTTAAGCTCCTGCCGGCAGCGTGCCAATGCCGCTCGTCTCGGCCTGGCACCTGCGTTCCCGGTTTCCCCTCTCATCCTGGTTGGCTTTCGATGCTCCACCGGCTGCGCCATCGCCTCGGCTACCTGATCCTGCTGCTGCTGTTCGTGCCCGGCCTGGGCCTGACCAGTGCCGGCGAGGCGCGGGCCCATGGGCCGCTGGGCGCGGCAGCGATCGAGGCGGCGCAGCAGGAGGCGGAAAGGGACAGCCATGGGCACTCCCACGTCCATGAGCATGACCACGGGGACGGCCGCCACCTCCACCACGACAGCGGCAGTCACTTCCACGAGACGGCGGATCGCCTCGGCACGGGCGTCAGCCTGGCGCCGGGGTTCCGTGATGCCCCGCGGACGGTCGCCCGGCATGGCGTCCCGCTGCGCCGCGTCTATCGCCTGGAACGCCCCCCACGGCCGGCCATCGCTGGATGACCGGGGCCGTCCGCCGGACGGCCGATACCCAAGACAGACCCGTGGAGGTTTCATGTTCCCATTGCGAATGGGGGATGCGCTGGGCTTGCCTGACAAGGCCCGACGCCATGCCCTGACCCTGCTCACGCTGCTGGTGCTGCTCCTGGGAGCCAGCGGTGATGCCCTTGCCCACGCCGTTGCCGAGGGCGACAAGGGCTATATCCAGGAAATTTATGGCGTTCACCTGATCTCGTTCGTCTACCTCGGTGCCAAGCACATGGTGACCGGGTACGACCACATCCTGTTTCTGCTGGGGGTGATCTTCTTCCTCTACCGGATGCAGCACATCGCCATCTACGTCAGCCTCTTCGCCATCGGTCACTCCACGACCATGCTGCTGGGGGTGTACTACAACATCGGCATCAACAGCTACCTGATCGATGCCATCATCGGGCTCTCCGTCGTCTACAAGGCGCTGGACAACATCGGCGCCTACCAGCGCTGGTTCGGCGTTCAGCCCAACACCAAGGCGGCGACGCTGATCTTCGGCCTGTTTCACGGCTTCGGCCTGTCGAGCAAGATCATCGAGTACGAGATCTCGCCTGACGGCCTGGTGCCCAACCTGCTGGCGTTCAACGTCGGGGTGGAGGTCGGCCAGCTGCTGGCCCTGAGCGCCATCCTCATCGTCATGGGCTTCTGGCGGCGCACCGCCGGGTTCCTGCGCCACGCCTATACCGCCAACGTCGCCATGATGTGCGCCGGCTTCGTGCTGATCGGCTATCAGCTCACCGGCTATTTCGTCGCCTGATTCAGGGAGTCTCCGATGTACAACACCGATCTACCCACCCGTGCCGAGCTGCCCTCGACCGGCAAGCTACTCCGTTCCACCCTGGTGGCCGCCGTGGTAGCCGCCGCCCTGCTGGTGACCGTGGTGCTGCCCGCGGAGTACGCCATCGACCCCACCGGCGCGGGCCGCCTGCTGGGCCTGACCGAGATGGGGGAAATCAAGCAGCAGCTGGCCGAGGAGGCCGAGCTCGACCGGGAGGCGTCACAGGCCGCCGCGGACGTGGCGTCGCCGGTCGTCGCGGAGCAGGAGCCCCAGGCCGTGGCAGAGAGCCAAGCCACCGCCAACACCTCACCCGAGACCACTGCCGAGCAGCCGGTGACCGCCTCAACCTCAAGCGACGAGGCTGACCCGGTAGCCTCTTCCGCGCCCGCCCAGGATGAGCCGCAACCCGAGGCCAGCCAGGCGGTGGCTGACGCCTCCTCGTCTCAGGAAAAAGCCTCGGAAGCGAACGAGGCGGCGGCCACCTGGCGTGATGAGGTGAGCTTCACCCTGACCCCGGGCGAAGGCACCGAGTACAAACTGACCATGGAGGAAGGTGCCGTCGCGACGTTCGCCTGGTCGTCCGACGGGGGGCCGATCAACTTCGACACCCACGGTGACGGCAACGGCAACTCGATCAGCTACGAGAAGGGCCGTGGCGTACCCGAGGACGAGGGCGAACTGGAAGCGGCCTTCACCGGCAACCACGGCTGGTTCTTCCGCAATCGCAACGACAACGAGGTGACCGTGGTGCTGCGCATCGGCGGTGACTACGGGGAGCTGAAGCGCATGCTGTGAGACCGGGCATCGCCCATGTCGCCTCGGCCGTCAGGCCGGGGCGACGCTTTTCCCCGCCGGTGACTACCGCACCAAGACGAGCTCTCTGCTGAAACTACGCCGCTGGTATGGATTGACCTGTCAAGGCTTCGGTTGTCTCTGGTGCATGCGGTTGTCCTCAATGCCTACGGGTCACCCGAGTTCGACAGATAGAAGCGTAAATTACTGATTAACCTGGAAACGCGTTTTCAAAATTGGCACTACAAGCGGGATGCAGTCGGTGCCGGCAGGCCAATGGCCTCGAAGAGATCGCGTTGTTCAGGCTTCAATTTGGTCAGGCCGCTCGCCGTCTCGCGACGGTGAAGCAGGACTTGGTGGAACTGGATCTTACGGGCAATCTCCAGTGCCCGCGTCGGTGACAGTGGGTGATCGCTGGCCTTCAGCCGCATCTTCAGCACCCGGTAAAGTACCAGGGCGAGGAAACAGATCAGCGCAAGCAAAGAATGAGGGACAAGAATGAGGGACAGACCCTCAAGAATGCTCAAGAATGAGGGACAGACCCTCATTTCGAGGGACAGACCCTCATTTCGCGCAACCCTCGCACAATCGGCGCCGCGATCATACGCTCAAGGGTCGCCCCCAACCCAAGTGATCTGCCCCGGCTCGGGGCTCACGTTCTCGGCGATGCGGATCGGTCTCCCACCGACAGGCTTGAGCAGGACGTCGTAGGAGTCATCCGCGTATAGCATCAGCGGCACACCAAAGTCCGAGGCCTCTCGTATGTACGTGTAGGAGCGGGTGGTAACTGTCCCGGCCGAGACGACCTGGATGCTCTCGAGCTGCAGTCCCGGCAGGTCTGGGGCGCGAGCCGCGATCGCGGCCACTCGAGCATTCGCCTCGATTCGAGCGATTTGCCCTACAGCGACCTCGACGTCTCGCTCGAGTAGAACAGGACGCTCGCCGGCTGGGGTATACCACACCTCGTACGCAGTCGACGGCTCAACCAGCATGGGGACGTTCGGCTCACGCACTTCATGGATCAGCGTCCTGTCTCGCACCACGGCCACGCGCTCGATGGGAGGCATGCCCTCGACCGTGAACGCCGAGACAGAAATCGCCGCCACCAGGGCATTGGTTTCGATCTCGACTGTCTGCCTGTCCTCGACTTCAACGTTGCGCAGGATCTTGAGAAGCGAGCCGTTCGGAACCTGCACCACGACATCGTAGACGCCAGCGTTCACCAGCATCGTTGAGCCGGGTTCGTCGGTAACCTGCTCGACTGGAGTGGACCCACTCAGCGACGTGCCGGCAGCAACCAGCCCAATGCGGGACAACTGCGGAAATCCATCAAGAGTGATTGGCTTGACCACTACCGCGCTTACGGGGGATGTGAACGCCGTCACCGCCCGTTCGGAGTCGGGCGTCGGCAAATCAGGTGCTGAATCGTCCTGTGAAGCCGGCGTTGCCGCCCCAAGGGGGCGCAGGGCATGATCGACAGCCGCCAGGCTGGCGGCCACTGCTGCCGACTCTGTCTCAGGCAGCTGCTGGTAGAGTCGTTGTGCTCGCTCTAGATCACGCCTCGCTTCGCTCTGCCCCTGAGCCTCGCCGACGAGCCCCCTGGCGAGCAGGCTGTGCGCAAACTCCGTTACGACCTCAGGACTTTCATCGCTTTCCGCGACAGGATCCAACAGATCGATCGAAACGCTGAACGCCGCCGCGGCTCGCTCGGAGTCCCCGCTCTGCAGATAGATCAGGCCGCGGTTGTGTTGAATGGCGGCCTCGGCCCGGATCAACCGCTGACGGTCGTTCTCCGCGAGGGTGACCACCGCCGCCTGATCCCGGAGTCGCTGCGTCAACCCCTCCAGTCGTTCGTTGAGCTCCTCAAGGCGATCGCGCTCGGCGGTGGTCATATCCACCTGGACGGTCCGGGTGTCCGGATCGAACGATAGCTGACCCACCTGCCGGCGAACCTCCTGCAACTCACTCTGAACGGTCGCGATTCTGCCTTGTAGCTCGTCAATCTCGGCGTGCCGCTGCCACGCAGTCCACCCGGCGATCCCCACCACGCTCAGCACCAGGAAGCAGACAACGACGAACCCAGCGAACACGTAGCGGTGCTTCTGCGACCGGATCCACTGGTCTGCCGTGATCGTCTTCGGCAGCACGACCCCCATCTCGGCCCGGATGAGGTCCGCTCGCCCAGATGCCGGAATCGCGTCGAGTTGCGCCAACAGGATCTTGAGCCGGCGAGTCCTGTACCACATCAGCCCCAATACGACCATCGCGACCACGAATGCGACGAATGTCAGGGGATTCGTGACGGCCTCGGGCAGCAAACGGATAATGTCAGGAACCAGGTTCATGGGAAATGCCCGGCGACGTAATGATGCGTCGAGACCGGCGAAGCCCCAGTCAGTGCGACAGCCGACGCCCGCAGCAGCACCTAACCTGATGCACTATCAGCCCCTCCGGGCGACGGGCCCTTCCTGCCTCGCAGTCTGTTCGCGCACGTATCAAATTGTAGTGCACCCGTACGAGCCAAGCCATTGATCCAGGCGACCGGCCAGCAGGTTGCCGCCTCCTTGGCTAGCGTGACAGCGGCGCTGAGGGATGAGTGCGACGATCTCCTCCATCCCGAGCCCCATTGGTTCGAGTCAGGCTGCCATTTTGGCCTGACCCTGTTGCTCATAATGCAGCGCTTATCGCTCAGCCGGTGGCATACTGCCGATGTATTCTCGATTCCAAGAAAAGCTGGTGGGTTAGGTTGGTTGAGCAGGTGAGTTTATTAACTGTAACGTGCTGGCAGGATAATCCAATAGCTGAATGCGAAGTTGAATTTCAGTGGGAGTAGAGGAAACCATGACGCGGAGAGCGAGAGCCAGGCTGGCCTCGGAAACGCTGGAGATTCTTGAGACGGATCGCTACACCGTACCCGGCAACAAACACGTCGCTATTTCCGATGCTCTCCATGATTGCCTCGCCGGCACACGGCAATTCGGCCCGGATGAACTCCATCACATCCGCTCCAAGGTCCTCTCGCAGGCAACCCCAGCCGCTAGCCTGTCGGACTTAACGCTGATCTGCTACGAAACCCGGGCTTTCGGCCAATTTCATTCGATCTGATTCGTTAAATAGCGCGCTATTCGCCTCATCAGATCGATAAACTTGTCTCGAAATCCGTGTTCCTCGCGACGATCGGTCAAATCCGACAGGCTCCTGGGCGAACGACCCTTGAGGTAATCAACGAAAGCACCCTCTCCGGTGCTTCCTGTCTATATCATGTATGTGAAGATCGACGAGTGGGTGTGCTCAGCTTCGCCTCGGAAAAAAAAACAGGCGGTGGATTTCTCGGCGGGAGTCAGGCCCAGGAGGAGAGCCTGGCTCGCAGTTCGGGGCTGTACAAGAGCCTGCTCCAGTGCCCGGAACACTACGAGCACCACCGTGCCATGCCATCCCCGCTGTACTCTCACAGAGCGATCTACTCCCCGGGTTGCCCTGTATTTCGCAACGACACCGGTGAGCTTCTTCCCGATCCCTACCGGGTGGATTTCTTGACGTGTCCTGCCCCGAATGCCGGTGCCGTACGTCGCCACCAGCCGTGGGAAGCCGACAAAGTGGTTCCGGTTCTCCGCGAGCGTGTGACATTGCTCCTCGGTCTAGCGCTACACTGCCACGTGACTGACCTGGTCCTTGGCGCATGGGGTTGCGGGGTGTTTCAGAACGACCCCACTGCCGTGGCTGAGGCATTTCAGGATGCGCTTGGGAAGGGCGGCGAATTCCAGGGTCTTTTCCGGTTGGTGCGCTTCTCTGTGCTTGACCGGTCACATGACGAGGCCACTTATCGGGTATTTTCTGACCTGCTGCACAGGGAAGGCCAGCAAGCGGCTGGAGGCGACGCGGCAGAGCGCACGCCCCAGCGGTAGCAGTAATACATCAGAAGCGTCTACCTATCTGCTTCTGGGCAAGATCAACGGGCCCCTCACTCGCCAGGCGTGATCGCGTCGTCGACCCGCACCCGGACATAGGAACCCGGCGCCTCCTCGATGGGGGAAAAGCGCCCGCCACCGGGCTCGCGGGCGGGCACCTGGCCGCCGCTATGGCGCTGGACCCAGCTGCGCCATTCCGGCCACCAGGAGCCCGGGTGGTGGGTGGCCGAGGCCAGCCAGCGCTCGGGATCTTTCGGCAGGCGGCCATAGGTTCGGTAGCCATACTTCGGCGAGCCGGCCGGGTTGATGACCCCCGCGATATGGCCGGAGCCGCCGAGCAGGAAGCGGGGTCGCCCGCCCAGCAGGTGCGCGCCGCGGTAACTGGACTGCCAGGGGGCGATGTGATCCTTCTCGGTCGCCACGAAGAACGTCGGGATGCGCACCTTGCTCAGATCGATGGCTTCCCCCGCCAGGGTGATGCCCCCGGGTTCGGCGAGGCGGTTCTCCAGGTACATGTTGCGCAGGTAGAAGCTCTGCATGCGCCGTGGCATGCGGGTGGAGTCGGAATTCCAGTAGAGCAGGTCGAAGGCCTGGGGCTCCCGGCCGAGCAGGTAGTTGTTGATCACGAAGCCCCAGATCAGATCGGCGGACTGCAGCAGGTTGAAGGCGTTGGAGAGGTGCGTGCCCTCCAGGTAGCCGCGTTGTGCCATGTGCTGCTCGATATAGCGGATCTGCTCCTCGTCGATGAACACCTCCAGCGGCCCCACCTCGCTGAAGTCGAGCAGGGTGGTGAAGAAGGTGGCGCTGTGCACCCGCTCATCGCCCCGGGCGGCCTGATGCGCCAGGGTGCTGGCCAGCAGGGTGCCGCCGATGCAGTAGCCGATGGTGTTGAGCGTCTCCTCGCCGGTGACTTCCGCCACCACGTCCATGGCCTTGAGGGTGCCCTGGGTGAGGTAGTCGTCGAAGGCCACCTCGGCATAGCTTTCATCCGGATTGACCCAGGCGATGACGAAGACCGTCATCCCCTGTTCGACGGCCCAGCGGATGAACGAGCGCTGCGGGGTCAGGTCCAGGATGTAGAACTTGTTGATCCAGGGCGGGACGATCAGCAGCGGCCGGCGGTCGACCTCCTCGGTGGCCGGCGCGTATTGAATGAGCTGCATCAGCTCATTCTGGTAGATGACCTTGCCCGGGGTCACCGCGATGTTCTTGCCCAGCTCCAGCCCGGCCGCATCGCTCTGCTTGATGCGCAGCAACCCCTCGCCCCGGGCCAGGTCCTCCATCAGGTTGGCCATGCCCTGCAGCAGGTTGGCGCCGCCGGTGCGCACCGTGGCCTCGATCACCTCCGGGTTGGTGGTGGCGAAGTTGCTGGGGGCGAGGGCGTCCATCAGCTGACGGGCGTAGAACTCGACCCTCACCCGCTCGTCGTGGTCCAGCTCCTCGGTGACCTCATGCACCCCCTTCAACCACTGCTCGGCGGTCAGCTGGTAGGCCTGGCGGAGCATGTCGAAGAAGAGGTTCTCCTCCCAGCCCTTGCCCTTGAAGCGCCTGTCTCGCGGGGCGGGCTCGAGGGCCGGTGACGGCGCCTCGCCGAACAGGCGCTGTGTGGTGTTCTGCCACAGCGTCGTGTAGCCCTGCCACAGCTGCTGCTGGACCTCCAGGGCGCGATGCGGCTGCAGCAGGAACTGCTGGCCCAGGCTGGTCATGGCCTTGGCCGCGACCGCCGGGTCGGGCAGGGTGAAGAAGTCCCCGCGCGTCTGGCGTTCGAGCCAGCCCTGCCAGGCCCGGGACGACCCGGTCGACAATCGCGCGAGGGCCTCGGCATAGCGCTGCGCCAGCTCGTCGGCTGGCGTCTCATGGGATGGTGTCGCCTGATCGCCTGCCTTCGCTGACGACGGTTTCTGGTCATTCATGGCCTTGCCCCTTGGTGTGTACGACTCGATAGTGGCGTCGTCCGACCCATGGCCGGCAGCAGGCCGACGCACCGGGGCCGATACGCTGCCCCGATCTGCCGCCACCTGCCGTTTCAGTATCGTAGGGGCTGGGTGAGACGCAACCGTAGCGCCGCCATCCAGCTAGGCTTGTGGTGAAGGGGCAAGGAGTCTTCCAGGAGGCGAACGTGGACGAAGACCTGACCAGGATGACGCGCGAAGAGCTGCTGGACGAGGTCAAAAAGCTGCGACAGGCGATCCGCGAGCATCGTGACTGCAGTGGGCATGACCTCTGCTGGCATCACCCGGCACTCTGGAGCCTGCTGCCCGAGCAGACGGATCCGGTGCCGGTGGTGCCGGAATGGCCGGCGTTCATGCGGGGCTGCATCAAGTATCGTCAATCCCTTGACGAGCAGGCGCCCGACGCCCCGCGCTCTGACGAGCCCTATCAGGAGTGATCGTCAGGCAGGGCAGCCATCTCACCCGCCGGTCGGGGAGGAGGTCACCATGCTCGGCGCCATCGCCGGCGATATCATCGGCTCGGTGCACGAAGGGGCGGGCACCAAGCACCGGGACTTTCCGCTGTTCACGCCGCACAGCACCTTCACCGACGACAGCGTGCTCTGCGTGGCGGTGGCCGAGGTGCTGCTGCACGGCGGGGATTTCGTCGATGCCTACCACGACTACTTCCACCGCTACCCCGATGCCGGCTTCGGCGGCGGTTTCATGCGCTGGGCGGCGAGTCGGGATCGGCGGCCCTATTACAGCTGGGGAAACGGCTCGGCCATGCGGGTGCCGCCGGTGGGCTTCGCGGCCCAGACGCTGGAGGAGGCCCTGAACCTGGCCAAGCGCAGCGCCGAGGTCACCCATGATCACCCCGAGGGCATCCGCGGCGCCCAGGCGGTGGCGGCGACGATCTTCCTGGCGCGCCAGGGGGCCGACAAGGCGAGCCTGCGCGAGGAGGTCGAGACGCGCTTCGGCTACGATCTGTCGCGGCGTCTGGACGAGATCCGCCCCGGCTATCGCTTCGACGTCTCCTGCCACGGCTCGGTGCCCCAGGCGATCATCGCCTTTCTGGAGGCCGAGAGCGTCGAGGCGGCGATCCGCAACGCGGTCTCGCTCGGCGGCGACGCCGACACCCAGGCGTGCATGGCGGGGGGCATGGCCGAGGCCTTCCATGGTGGCCTGCCCGATGAGCTGCGCCGCGAGACCCTCGCCAGGCTGACGCCCGACCTGCGCGGGGTGGTGGAGGCCTTCGAGGCCCGCTTTCTCCTGACCTGAGGGTGGCCGCGCCTCTGGGGCGTCGATGAAGCGGGGAGTGGTGATGGCGGGAACCCCCTCGTCGCCTGTTGCGTCCCTGTGGTCGCCGGGGCTCCCGGCGCATCGCAACCGGACCCGAGAACGCAGGGGGATGTCATGATCATTGCACGCTGGTATTGCCAGGCCCGCTTCGGGCACAAGCAGGAACTGATCGAGAAGACCCGGGAGTGGTGGTCGACCATCGGTCGCGAGATCGGCCAGACCGACTACACCATCACCACCGGCAGCGTGGGCGCCGCCGAGTCGGTGATCGCCGTGGACCTGCGGGTGGCGGACATGGCCACGCTGAATGCCCAGTGGGACAAGCTCGCCGAGCGCGCCGATCACCGGGAGTGGGGTAAGGCGATCGAGCCCCTGGTGGTGAGCGGCTCCACCCGTTGGGAGATCTATCGCGTGGTGGCGTGAGCACCGCTCAGCCGGCGGCCCTGAGACAGGCGAGCAGTTCGCCATGCCGCTCGCATGCGCCACCAGCAGGCTGGTCCATTCGGCGGGCGCGGGGTCGCCGGCCAGGTCGGTGACCGTGTAGCCCGCTGCCCGATCGTAGTGGGTCACGAAGTCCGAGGCGCCCTTGCGGTCGAAATCGATGGCGCCGGCGACGCCATGGCCCTTGCGCAGGGCTCGCCGGCCGCCCGGGCGGCGCGCTGGAAGGTGCCGATATAGTGGGGGTCGGATCCTGACGAATCCCTACGTTTTTCTCGACGTTGATCGCTTGTTCGCCGAAAACTGTTTAGGGTTGCACCCTCTTGTCGGCACAGAAACTCGGCGGCCGCCTATACTCAGCGCTGGTGCCAGAGGCGCAGCCGTCGTCTTTTTGGAGGTCCGTCCCCGTCCGAAAA
>NZ_JCAKFQ010000023.1:0-70279 GCF_059509875.1 Halomonas sp. LMYGS-3
TTTTCGGACGGGGACGGACCTCCAAAAAGACGACGGCTGCGCCTCTGGCACCAGCGCTGAGTATAGGCGGCCGCCGAGTTTCTGTGCCGACAAGAGGGTGCAACCCTAAACAGTTTTCGGCGAACGTGCCGTCATCGTTAAGGTATCCGGGGTGATCGGCAGGGTTCGGGACTCTACGGTTACTCTCCCGGTTCTCCCCCGTCCGCCCGGGCATCCAGCTCCTCTCGCCAGGCCATGAGCTGGCCGTAGCGCTTCTCCTGGCCGTACTCCGTCGGTTGGTAGAAACGCTGGTGCGGGATCTCGTCGGGCCAGCAGTCGTGAGCGCTGCCCGCTGGGTAGCCGTGGGGCTCGTGGTGGGCATAGCGATAGCCCTGGCCGTGGCCCAGCGACTCCATCAGCTTCGTCGGCGCGTTGCGCAGGTAGGTAGGCACCTCGAGGCTCGGCTGGGCGGCAACGAAGGCCTTGGCCTCCTTCCAGGCTCGGTCGATGGCGTTGCTCTTGGGCGCCACGGCGAGGTGGATGGCGGCGTGGGCGATGGCGCGCTGGCCCTCGTAGTCGCCCAGGCGCAGGTAGGCATCCCAGGCGGCCATCACCAGCGGCAGGGCGCGTGGGTCGGCGTTGCCGACGTCCTCGGAGGCAATGGCGGCCAGACGACGGATCACGTCCAGCGGGTCGCCACCGCCCTGGAGGAAGCGAGCGATGTAAAGCAGGGCAGCGTCGGGGCGCGAGGAGCGCACCGACTTGTGGATCGCCGAGAGCAGGTCATAGAAGTGGTCGCCCTGCTTGTCGAAGGCGCTGGCCTGGTGACCCAGCACGTCCTCCAGTGCCTCGCGGCGCAGGATCTCCCCGCCGTCCGCGCCGGGTTCGGCAAAGTCGCAGGCGGTCTCCAGCAGCCCCAGGGCGCGGCGGGCATCGCCGGCCGCGGCACGGGCCAGCAGCTCCAGCACTTCGTCATCGACGTCGATCTGGCGGCTTCCCAGGCCGCGCTCCGCATCGGTGAGGGCCTGGCGCATCACCGTGACCAGCTCCGCCTCGGAGAGCGCCTTGAGCACATGGACTCGCGCCCGGGAGAGCAACGCCGAATTGACCTCGAAGGAGGGATTCTCGGTGGTGGCGCCGATCAGCGTCAGCAGGCCGGATTCCACATGGGGCAGTAGGGCGTCCTGCTGGCTCTTGTTGAGCCGGTGGATCTCGTCGAGGAACAGCAGGGTGTGCCGTCCCTGGCCCTGCGCGGCCCGGGCGCGGTCCACCGCGGCCCGGATCTCCTTGACCCCGGCCATGACCGCCGACAGATGCTCGAGGTGGGCGCCGGACTCCGCGGCGAGGATCTCGGCCAGGGTGGTCTTGCCGGTGCCGGGGGGGCCCCAGAGGATCATCGAGCGCACCACGCCGGTTTCGGCCATGCGACGCAGGGGCTTGTCGGGGCCGACCAGCGCCTGCTGGCCCACATAGTCGGCCAGCCGCCGCGGCCGCATGCGAAAGGCCAGTGGCGCCGCGTCATCGCTGGCGTTCTGCTGGAACAGGTCCATGGCGGTCTCCTGATGAACGGCAAGAGGATGCCCGGGTGGGCGTCGTCGACAATGCGACCTTGGTCGATAGACAGCCCCGCCGCCAGGCACTAGGTTGATACAACGTCTTCGGCGTACCCCCGGTATCGGGTGGGTTCGCTGAACCCAGGCCAGGATGGCGAATCCAACGAGGAATGCCTTCCACACATCGCGGACGGAGAGGAGGCCACGACATGACGATGCTGACCCAGTTGCGCCGGGATCATGCCAATATGGCGCGCATGTTGCACGTTCTGCAGCTCAAGCAGAAGACCCTGTCGACCGGTGAGCGCCCGAATTTCCAGCTGGTGCGGGAGGTCGTCGACTACATCCTGGACTACATGGAGGGCTTCACGCTGCCCCTCGAGCGGATTTGCACCGAACAGTTGCAACAGAAGGCTCCCGAGAGCGGTGACGTCACCGAGCAGCTCGCCAAGGACTACCGGGGCCTGCGTGCACGCCTGAAGCGCCTGTCCGGCGATATCGACATGATCCTGATGGATGCGGTCGTGCCGATGGATCGCTTCTCCGACGATCTCAAGGCCTACCTGGAGAGCCATCGGGCCTACCTGCGCGACGAACGTGAGCTGCTCTTCCCGCTGATTCATGAACACTTCGACGAGGAGGACCTGCAACGTCTCGCCGAGTCGCTGCCGGAGGGCGCCGCTGCCAAGCTGGAACGCCTCCAGGAGGCCTATCCCGAGCTCTATGCCGAGCTGCGCGAAGCACCGGAACATGTGATCTGAACCTTCTGTGCATCGGTCGCTTCGGGTCGTCGTCGTGCTCAGGTAGAATGCATTCCCAGGGTCGGTCCAGTACGTTCAGCCATGAACGCGCTGCCGAGGAATGTGCCGCCGGGACTTAGCGCGATGCCAGTCAGCCATCACCATGTCATGCCGTCCTCTCTCCTCTCCCCCCCGCCTGTCCGGGCGGGGGTGTTGCTGCGTGGTGAGTGCCGGTGACGGGCCCTGTGCTGGTGTTCGACTCCGGTGTGGGGGGGCTTTCGGTGGTGGCGGCCCTGCGCGATCGCCTGCCGGGGGCGGCGCTTGCCTATGTCTGCGACAATGCCATGCTGCCCTATGGCATTCGCGAGGATGGCTGGCTGGTGCAGCGCATCCTTTCCGTCTGCGAGGCGGCAGTGTCGGCCAGCGGTTGTTGTGCCCTGGTGGTGGCCTGCAATACCGCCAGCACCCTGGCACTCGATGCATTGCGGGCGCGCCTGTCGGTGCCGGTGGTCGGTACCGTGCCGGCGATCAAGCCGGCGGCCCGGTCGAGCACCACCCGCCATCTCGGCCTGTTGGCCACCAGTGCCACGGTGGCCCGCCCCTACACCCTGGGACTGATCCGCGAGTTCGCTGCCGATTGCCGGGTGACCCGGGTCGCTGCCGATGCGCTGGTCGGCGAGGCCGAGCGCTGGGTGGCCGGCGAGCCCCCCGATCGCGACGCGATCCGCGAGGCGCTGGCACCGCTGTGGGCCGATCCCGAGCTCGATACGGTGGTGCTGGGCTGTACCCACTTCCCGCTGCTGCATGATTTCCTCGTCGAGGCGGCGCCGCGCGAGGTCGCCTGGATCGATTCCGGCGACGCCATTGCCCGCCGGGTCGCCCAGGTGGTCGCCGCCCCCGCCCCGTACCGCGGGCCGGGCGAGAGCTTCATCACCGCCCCGGATCCTCGCCTGAGGGAGGGGCTGGCGACATTCGGCTTCGCCGAGCCGCGCCTGCTCCACCTCGGCTGAGCGTGTCGGTCCCGCGTCATTCCTTCGTGCACGGCCGTCATCACCTTGATTTCACCACTACAGGAGGCCCCGTGGCCGTTCCCGTCGTCGATCCCGCCCGCTACGATCAGCAGCTCGAAGCCAAGCGCCAGCGCATCACCCGCGACTTCGCCCGCTTTTCGCCGCCGGCATTGGAGGTGTTTCCCTCGCCACCGAGCCACTACCGGCAGCGCTGCGAGTTTCGTGTCTGGCACGAGGGCGACGATCTGTTCTATGCCATGTTCGAGGTGGATCCCGAGAACCCCCGGCACAAGACCGTGATTCGCCTGGATGACTATCCGGTGGCCAGCCGGCGGATCAATGCGTTGATGCCGCAGTTGCTCGATGCCGTGCGCGATGTCCCCCTGCTGCGACGCAAGCTCTTCCAGGTGGAGTTCCTCACCACCCTGTCGGGTGAGGCGCTGGTCACCCTGATCTACCACCGCCCGCTGGACGAGGCCTGGGAAGACGCGGCTCGCCAGCTTCAGGAACGGCTCGGCGTGATGATCATCGGTCGTTCGCGCAAGCAGCGGCGGGTGCTGGAGCAGGACCATGTCATGGAGCGACTCGAGGTAGACGGGCGCGAGTTCGTCTACCAACAGGTGGAGAACAGCTTCACCCAGCCCAATGCCGAGATCTGCCGCTCGATGCTGGCCTGGACCCGTGAGGTGACCCGCGACAGCCGGGACGGCGACCTGGTGGAACTCTACTGTGGCAATGGCAACTTCACCGTGGCACTGGCCGAGAACTTCCGCCGGGTGCTGGCGACCGAGATATCGCGCACCTCGGTGACCAGCGCACGGTTCAACCTCGCGGCCAATGGCATCGCCAATGCCGTGATCGGCCGCATGTCCGCCGCGGAGTTCTCCGCGGCGTTGAAGGGTGAGAAAGGCGGGCGGCGCGTGGCCGAGTGGGCGCTGGACGACTACGACTTCACCACGGTGCTGGTCGACCCGCCCCGCGCCGGGCTCGACGCCGAGAGCTGCCGGCAGCTCAGCGACTACTCGCGTATCGTCTATATTTCATGCAACCCGGAGACACTGGCGGACAACCTCGAGACCCTGACCCGAACGCACGACATCCGGCGTTTCGCCCTGTTCGACCAGTTTCCCTGGACGCATCACTGCGAGTGCGGGGTACTGCTCGAGAGGCGTCCATGACTGCGACCTTGGTCCAGGAAGTCAAGCGGTGATGCGCAACCGACATGTACCATGAGCAAGGTGACAAGTCGGTGGGGGCGGTTCGGGGAGTGGCGTAAGATCGAGCGCATGGCGGCCAGGGGTCGCCCTGAACTTTATCCCGGCCGCCATTCGGCGGTCGTCGGCAGCCGAGGTGACGGATGCAGTATGTTGCGCACGACGAAGTCAGACAGGATTTTCTCAAGCAGCTCGCCGAGCGACTGACCAATCGACTGGACAAGGACAAGGCCCGCGAGGTGGAGTCCTTCGCTCGCTACTTCTACGCTACGGTGCCCCTCGATGACCTCGCCGACCGCCGCCTGGACGACATCTATGGTGCGACCCTGTCGGTGTGGCACTTCATTCAGCAGTTCGATCCCGATTCGCCCAAGGTGCGGGTCTTCAACCCCGATTTCGAGGAGCACGGCTGGCAGTCGACCCACACCTTCGTGGCGGTGCTGCACGAGGACATGCCGTTTCTGGTCGATTCGGTGCGCATCGAGCTGAACCGGCGGGGTATCACCGTGCACGCGATCCATAACGCCGTACTGGCGGTGGCGCGTGACGACAAGGACCATCTCGAGCGGGTCGCCTCGCCCCGGGAAGCAGGGGCTCCCGAGGCGCGCGAGTCGCTGATCGCCATCGAGATCGACCGCCATACCGACCCCGCCTTCCTCGCCGACATCCAGGCCAGCCTGCACGAGGTGCTGGTCGATGTGCGTACCGCGGTGGCCGACTTCGAACCGATGGTCGAGCAGGTCGAGAAGGCGCTCGAGGAGATCCGCGCGATCCGCCCGGCGTCGATCGACCCCGAGGACCACAGCGAGGCGATCGCCTTTCTCGAGTGGTTGCGCCAGGACAACTTCACCTTCCTCGGCTATGACGCCTACGAGATCGTCGAGCGGGATGGCCGGGAGTGGCTCGAGAAGGTCGAGGGGAGCGAGCTGGGGGTCTTTCGCCTCGACCAGCCGCGATATCGTGAGCGCATCCGCACCACGCTCGGTGTCGACGGCGACCACTACGTACTGGTACCCCAACTGCTGTCGTTCGCCAAGAGCGCCCACCATGCCCGGGTGCATCGGCCGACCTATCCCGACTATATCTCCATCGACCGCTACGACGAGGAGGGCCGGGTGATCGGCGAACATCGCTTCCTGGGCCTGTTCACCGCCACGGTCTACAACGAGTCGCCGCGCAACGTGCCGATCCTGCGGCGCAAGCTCAAGTCGGTGATGGATATCGCGGGCTTCAACCCCAAGGGACACAACGGCAAGCAGCTGTTGCAGATTCTCGAGGTCTATCCCCGCGACGACTTCTTCCAGATCGACACCGACGAGCTGGTCCAGACGGCGCTGGGTATCCTCGACATTCGCGAGCGACGCCGGGTGCGGCTGTTCGTGCGCGAGGATCGCTTCGGCAAGTTCTACTCCTGCCTGGTGTTCGTGCCGCGGGACGTCTTCTCCACCGAGCTCAGGCTGCGCATCCAGAAACTCCTCTGCGAGGAGCTGGGTGCCACTTTCGGCGACTTCAATACCTACCTCTCGGAGTCGGTGCTGGCGCGTATCCAATTCATTCTTCGCTTCGAGGGCGACCACCCCGTTGCGTATGATCTCAAGCGCCTGGAGGGCAAGGTCGCCCAACTCGCCCGCAACTGGCGTGACGATCTCCAGGCCGCCAGCATCGAGGGGTTCGGCGAGGAGCAGGCCAACAAGCTCTTTGATCGCTTCCGCGATGCCTTCCCCGCCGGCTATCGCGACGATTTCAGCGCCCGTACCGCGGTCTATGACCTGCATCACATCAGCGAGCTCGACGACGGCATCCCCCTGGCGCTCTCCCTCTACCGCCTGGTCGAGGAGGAGGGCAGCGGGGTCAACCTCAAGCTCTTCCACCGCGACCGCCCCATTCCGCTCTCCGACGTGCTGCCGATGATGGAGAACCTGGGGCTGCGGGTGATCGGCGAGCGTCCCTACGAGATCCGTGCCACCGACGCCAGCTACTGGATCCACGACTTCGACCTGGAGCATCACACCAGCACCGAGGTCAATCTGCAGGAGATGCGCGGTCCCTTCATCGAGGCCTTCCAGCGCATCTGGGTGGGGGAGGCGGACAACGATGCCTTCAACCGCCTGATCATCGGGGCCAACCTGGACTGGCGGGAGGTCGCGATGCTGCGTGGCTATGCCCGCTACCTGAAGCAGATCCGCTTCGGCGTCTCCCAGGACTACATGGCCACCACCCTGGCCAACCATCCGGAGATCACCCGTGAGCTGGTGACGCTGTTCGAGCTGCGTTTCGATCCCGAGGATCGCCCCGACGACAGCGAGGTCGAGGCCTGCCAGCAGCGCATCGTGCGGCTGCTCGACGACGTGGCCAGCCTCAACGACGACCAGTTGCTGCGCCGCTACATGGAACTGATGATGGCGACCCTGCGCACCAACTACTACCAGCGGGGCGCCGACGGCCGCGTCAAGGATTACATCGCCTACAAGATGAATCCGTCCCAGGTCACCGGCATGCCCAAGCCGCTCCCGGTCTACGAGATCTTCGTCTGCTCGCCGCGGGTCGAGGGGGTTCACCTGCGTGGTGGCAAGGTGGCCCGCGGCGGGCTGCGTTGGTCTGACCGCCAGGAGGACTTCCGCACCGAGGTTCTCGGCCTGGTCAAGGCGCAGCAGGTGAAGAACGCGGTGATCGTGCCGGTGGGCGCCAAGGGAGGCTTCATCTGCAAGCGGCTGCCCGAGGGGGGCGATCGCGATGCCATCCAGCAGGAGGGCATCACCTGCTACAAGACCTTCATCCGCGCCCTGCTCGACGTCACCGACAACCTGGTCGGCAGCGAGGTGGTGCCGCCCCGTGACGTGGTGCGCCACGACGACGATGATGCCTACCTGGTGGTAGCCGCCGACAAGGGCACGGCGACCTTCTCCGACATCGCCAACGAGATCTCGGCCGAGTATGGCCACTGGCTGGGCGACGCCTTCGCCTCGGGGGGGGCCAACGGCTACGACCACAAGAAGATGGGCATCACCGCCAAGGGGGCCTGGGAATCGACCAAGCGCCACTTCCGCGGCCTGGGCCTGGACACCCAGCGCGAGGCGTTCACCGTGGTGGGGATCGGCGACATGGGCGGCGATGTCTTCGGCAACGGCATGCTGCTCTCCGAGACGATCCGGCTGGTGGGTGCCTTCAACCACCTGCATATCTTCGTCGATCCGAATCCGGACGCCGCCGCCACCTTCGTCGAGCGCAAGCGACTGTTCGACCGGCCGCGCTCGAGCTGGGAAGACTTCGATGCCGGCCTGATCTCCGAGGGCGGTGGGGTGTTCCGGCGCAGCGCCAAGTCGATCCCGATATCGAAGCAGATGAAGACGGTATTCGGCATCCGGGAAGACAAGCTGTCCCCCAACGAGTTGATCCGTGCGATGCTCAGGGCCGAGGTCGACCTGCTCTGGAACGGCGGCATCGGCACCTACGTCAAGGCCAGCGGCGAGACCGATGCCGAGGTGGGGGACAAGGCCAACGACGCCCTGCGCATCGACGGCCGGGAGCTCAACTGCCGCGTGGTCGGCGAGGGCGGCAACCTGGGGCTCACCCAGCGTGGTCGCATGGAGGCCGCGGCCAAGGGCGTGCGGGTCAACACCGACTTCATCGACAACGCCGGCGGGGTGAACTGTTCCGACCACGAGGTCAATATCAAGATCCTCATCGACGAGGTGGTCAAGCGCGGCGACATGACCGACAAGCAGCGCAACCAGCTGCTCGCCGACATGACCGATGAGGTCGCCGACCTGGTGATCCTCGACAACTATCGCCAGACCCAGGCGTTGGATCTCTCCGAACTCCTCTCGCGCCACGGCATCGGTCCCTTCCGGCGCTTCATCAGTGAGCTCGAGGCCGTCGGCCAGATCGACCGGGAACTGGAGTTCCTGCCCACCGACGAAGAGCTCCAGGAGCGGGCCGCGAATGAGCAGGGCATGCTGTTGCCCGAGCTCTCGGTGCTGATCTCCTATGCCAAGAGCGTGCTCAAGGGCGACCTGATCGCTTCCGAGGTGCCGGACGATCCGACCATTTCGCAGTACGTCGAACACATCTTCCCGAAGGTGCTGGTCGAGCGTTTCCGTGACGAGATGTACGAGCATCGGCTGAAACGCGAGATCGTCGCCACCCAGGTGGCCAACGACCTGGTCGACCACATGGGCATCGTCTTCGTGCGCCGGCTGATCGACTCCACCGGCGCCGGGCGCGCCGACATCGCCCGGGCCTACGTCATCGCCCGCGAGAGCTTCCAGTTGAGTGGGTTGTGGGAACAGATCGAGGCGCTGGACAATCAGGTGCCGAGCCAGGTGCAGTACGGCATGATGCTCGACCTGATGCGCACGCTGCGCCGGGCGACCCGCTGGTTCCTGCGTCAGCGTCTCGGCATGACCACCCGCGACGCGATCACCTACTTCGCCCCGCGCCTGGCCCAGTTGCAGGAGAATATCGGCAAGCGGCTGCGTGGCGAGGAGCGCGAGGCCTGGGAGACGCGGCGCACGGAGCTGGTGGAGGCGGGCGTGCCCGAGGCGCTGGCTGCGACCGTGGCCGCCACGGGCAGCCTCTATACCGCGCTCGGTATCATCCAGGCGGCGCGGCAGGCCGGCGAGAAGCCCCAGCGGGTGGCCGAGGCGTTCTACGAGATCGGCGATCGCCTGGAGCTGCCGTGGATGATCCAGAAGATCACCGACCTCAAGGTGCGTGACAGCTGGCAGGCACAGGCCCGCGAGACCTTCCGCGACGACATCGATCGCCAGCAGCTGGCGTTGACGGTGAGCGTGCTCGGCATGGAGGGAGGGCCCAAGGCTCCGGTCGAGCGGGTCGACCGGTGGTTGCAGCTTCACGAGGCCATGCATCAGCGCTGGTGTCGCCTGCTCGAGCAGGTGGGCAGCGGCAGCCAGGGTGGCTTCCCGCTCTTTGCGGTCGCGGTACGCGAGCTGGTCGACCTGGCCGAGAGCAGCCGCGAGGTCTGACGCGCGACGGGCACGCAGTGAAGCACGAACCCCGCCCTTGGCGGGGTTCGTCGTTTCCCGGCGGCCGGACTGCTATAATCGCGCCCGCTCGCCCCCCTCCCTGGAGATGCCCATGTATGCGTTTGCCCGCTCGATCCTGTTCCGCCTCGATGCCGAGACCGCCCACGGGGTGGCGCTGTCGGGGCTGGATCTGGCCGATCGGCTGAGGCTCGCCGGGTGCCTGGCCGGCCCCCGGGTCGACGACCCGCTGGAGCTGATGGGGCTGCGCTTTCCCAATCGGGTGGGTCTGGCGGCGGGGCTCGACAAGAATGCCGACCACCTGGATGCCCTGGGGGCGCTGGGCTTCGGCTTCGTCGAGGTGGGCACGGTGACGCCCAAGCCCCAGGCGGGCAACCCGAGGCCCCGGCTGTTCCGCCTGCGGGAGGAGGGGGCCATCATCAACCGCATGGGGTTCAACAACGCCGGAGTGGACCACCTGGTCGAGCGGGTCAGGAAGAGCCGCTATGACGGTATCATCGGCATCAACATCGGCAAGAACCTGACCACGCCTGTGGAGCGGGCGGTGGACGACTACCTGACCTGCCTGCGCAAGGTCCACGCCTGCGCCCACTACGTGACGGTGAACATCTCCTCGCCCAATACGCCGGGGTTGCGCAACCTGCAGTTCGGCGAGCACCTCGACCAGCTGCTGGGGGCGCTGCGCGAGGCGGGCCATGACCTCGATCGCGAGGCCGGCCGCCGTGTGCCGCTGGCGGTGAAGATCGCCCCCGACATGAGTGCCGAGGAGGTGGCGCTGGTGGCCCGGGCGCTCGAGACCAACGCCATCGACGCGGTGATCGCCACCAACACCACGGTATCGCGGGAGGCGGTGATGGGTCTCGAGTACGCCGATCAGCAGGGGGGGCTCTCCGGCCGCCCGGTATTCGAGCCGTCGAATGCGGTGATTCGCGAGCTGCGCCGCCACCTGCCGGCGATGCCGATCATCGGCGTGGGGGGCATCGACAGCGGCGCGGCCGCCGTGGCCAAGTGCGAGGCGGGCGCGGATCTGGTGCAGCTCTATTCGGGCTTCATCTACCGCGGGCCGCGGCTGGTGGGGGAGTGCGCGCGGGCGCTGAAGGCCCACGCCGCGTGATACGGGACGTCATGAACCAGAAAGCCCGTGGCATGGCCACGGGCTCGATCGGTTGGCCGTCGACGACGGCCGGTGAGGAACCTCGTAAGGAGGGTGGTGGGTTCACATCACCATGGGGTTCTTGTGTATGCCGGAGACACCTGTCATGCCGGACCAATGATCCCCACGACCTTCACGCCAACCGCTCATCCAGTATTCGCGAAGATTGATATCCTGACTCGGACAATCATCACGGGAACGACCTGAGATACCTGCCTTGTAGCCATGGATATAGGCGCGCTGGAAGCGATCACGTTTCTGTCGTTTCATTGGACTACCTCTTGAAAAGGTACCGGATTGGGTTCGTCCTGTAGGAAAGGAGCGAACCCGCCCGTTCTTGATCCCCGGGCAACCCCCGCCTGCCGGCCGCAAAATACCGGCTGTGCGACGGATGGGGCCCGTTGACAGCAAACGCATGCGTTATTCAGTAGCTACTGACTAATTGATAGCGCAACGGGGTCGACGTTGTCGACCGTTGATTTGTAACATCCCGTTCACCCGGTCGACATGGCCGCGATTCGCCCACCCGAGGGGCCGATGGATCTTCCATGACTGAGACACAACCCACTGATTCACTGGCATTCATCGCCACCTGCCCGAAGGGCCTCGAACTCCTGTTGGCCGACGAACTCGCCCAGCTGGGCGCCGAGCCGGGCAAGACCACCGTGGCGGGAGTGCACTTCCGAGCCGGCCTCGAGGCCGGCTACCGCGTCTGCCTCTGGTCGCGCCTGGCCAACCGCGTGGTGCTCTGCCTTGTACAGGAGCGTGACATCGAGACCCCGGATCAGCTGCGCCATGCCGTCGCGGCGGTCGACTGGCGGGATCATCTGCGACCCGGCGAGACCCTGGCGGTGGACTTTCACGGTCGCTCCGAGGCCATCCGCCACACTCGCTTCGGTGCCCAGACCGTCAAGGATGGCGTGGTAGAAAGCCTGTTCGCCACGGGTCGCCCGCGGCCCGACGTCGACCTGCGTCACCCCGACCTGCGCCTCTATGCCAACCTGCATCGCGGCCAGTTGACACTGGGCGTGGATTTCTCCGGCGACAGTCTGCACCGTCGTGGCTATCGTCGCGACGTCGGCCATGCGCCGCTCAAGGAGAACCTGGCCGCGGCGCTGCTGGTACGCGCCGGCTGGCCGGAACAGGCACGGCGTGGGGCGCCGCTGGTCGATCCGCTCTGTGGTGCCGGCACCCTGTTGATCGAGGCGGCGCTGATCGCCGCCGACGTCGCCCCCAACCTGGCGCGGGAGCGGTTCGGCTTCCATGGCTGGGCCGGCCATGACGAGCGGCTGTGGCGGGAACTCCACCGCGAGGCCGAGGCCCGGGCCAGCATCGGGCGCAAACGCTGTCGCTCACGGCTGTTCGGCTTCGACGAGAGCCCACCGGCGCTGGCCGCGGCCAGGGCCAATGCCATGCGCGCCGGCATTCCCGCGCTGATCGAGTTCCGTGGCACCTCACTGAGCCGACTCGAACGCCCCGGGGGACTGCCGGCCGAACCTCGGGGATTGCTGATCACCAACCCGCCCTACGGCGAGCGCCTGGGCGAGCTGCCCGAACTGGTGGCCCTCTATGGCCAGCTCGGCGAGCGGGCGCGGGGGGCCTTTCCCGGCTGGCAACTGGCGGTGTTCACCGCCAATCCCGACCTGGGACATCGCATCGGCCTGCGCGCCCACAAGCACTACGCGTTGAAGAACGGTCCCCTGGATGCCCGGCTGCTGCTGCTGGCGATTCCCGAGGCCGAGCCGGGCGGTGCCGAGGCGTCGACGGTTCCGCGGCACTCCAGGGGGGCGCAGATGTTCGCCAACCGCCTGGAGAAGAACCGCAAGCGCCTGCGCAAGTGGCTCAAGCAGTCCGGCGAGAGCTGCTACCGGCTCTATGACGCCGATATGCCCGAATACGCCCTGGTTATCGATATCTATGGTACGCGGGTGCATGTTCAGGAGTACGCGCCGCCGAAGTCCATCGACGCCGACCAGGCCCAGAAGCGCCTCTTCGATGCCCTCACGGTGCTGCCCGAGGTGCTGGGCGTGGACCCGACGGATATCGTGGTCAAGCGTCGCGAGCGCCAGAGCGGCAAGGGCCAGTACCAGCAGCAGGCCACCAGCGGCGAGCGCTTCGAGGTTCGCGAGGGGCGGGCGCGGCTGTGGGTCAACCTGCGCGATTACCTCGATACCGGCCTGTTCCTCGACCACCGCCCGGTGCGGCGGATGCTGGGTGAAATGGCCGCCGGCAAGCGCTTCCTCAACCTGTTCTGCTATACCGGCACCGCCACGGTGCAGGCCGCACTGGGGGCGACCGAGGCCGCGGGCGGAGCCAGTGACAGCGTCAGCGTCGATCTCTCCAACACCTACCTGGCGTGGGCGCGCGACAACTTCGCCCTCAATGGCCTCGATCCGAGCCGCCACCGGGTGGTGCGCGATGATTGCCTGCGCTGGCTGGAGACGGCGGGGGCGCAGTTCGACCTGATCTTCCTGGATCCGCCGACCTTCTCCAACTCCAAGAAGATGGAGGCCACCCTGGACGTGCAGCGCGACCATGGCCGCCTGGTGCGTCTGGCCATGGCCCGCCTGGCGCCGGGCGGCACCCTGGTGTTCTCCAACAACCAGCGCCGCTTCCAGCTGGATGCCGACCTCGTCGACCACTATGCGGTGGACGACATCTCGAGGCAGACCTTCGACCCGGACTTTCAACGCCGTCCCGGTCTGCATCACGTCTTTCTGATTCGCCATCGGGAGGTGTCATGATCCGGCTGCGACTCTATACCACCCTGGGGTGCCATCTCTGCGAGCAGCTCGAGGCGCTGTTGGTCCACCTGGCCAACGAAGCGCCGGTGCTCGACCGGGTCGAGATCGCCGACGACGATGCCCTGCTGGAGCGCTACGGGGTGCGTATCCCGGTGTTGGTGGACGAGGCCGGAGAGGAGCTCGACCGCGGCTTCGATCCACAGCGCCTGGCAACCTGGCTGGCCGCGCGGGGCTGGCTGGACGAGGCTGCCTGGCAGCAGCTGCAGCGGGAACTGGCGGGTGAACCGCCGCGCACGGCCCGGGGTGCGGTGATGCGCGACGGTCGGCGTTACCTCGGGTGACCCGGCTTCGCCGGGAGCCTGAAGCCATAAGCTGGAAGAGCGGCGCTTCGCGCCTGGAAGCTAGAAGAAAGACCTTGATACAGGGATTGGTGGCAACAGGCTGCCTTCCAGCTTCCAGCTTCCAGCTTCCAGCTTCCAGCTTCCAGCTTCCAGCTTCCAGCTTCCAGCTTCCAGCTTCCAGCTTCCAGCTTCCAGCTTCCAGCTTATAGCGTATCCAGCAGCGACAGCTGGCGGATGGCGTCGCGCCCCTCGGCGGTCTCGGCCTCCACCTCCAGCACCTTGCGGAAGCCTCGCGAGGCCTGGATGGTAGCCTCGTCGCCGAGCCACATCAGGGCCTGGGCGTGGTCGTCGGCCAGGCGGTGCTTGAGCCCGCCGAACTGGGTGCCGATCTGCCCCCAGGCGCGGCTGAAGATCCAGTCGCCGAACATGTCCTGATGGACATGTATCAGCACATAGTCATGGTCGGTTTCCCAGCGGACGATCACGGCGACTCCCGAAAGCGCGAGGTGCTGCCGTAGGCAGCAGCGAAGTGTCATGTAGTGGCTGGGGAGGTATTGTAAGGCCTCGTGCGATCTGAACAAGTCGTGCCATCCAGGGAACCGGGAGCCAGCCATGAGAATCGTCGTCGATGCCAATGTGCCCGCCACAGACGCCTGTTTCGGTGGGCTGGGCGAGGTGATCCGCCTGCCGGGCCGCGAGATCGATGCCGCGGCCGTGGGCGACGCCGATGCCCTGGTGGTGCGCTCCATCACCCGGGTCGACGAAGCGATGATCGCGGCCGGTTCGCGGCTGCGCTTCGTCGGCACCTGTACCATCGGCACCGATCATGTCGATCGGGCCGCGCTGGCACGCCACGGCATCGCCTTCGCCAGTGCCCCAGGCTGCAATGCCGAGGCGGTGGTCGACTACGTCCTCGGTAGCCTGCTGACCCTGGCCGAGCGTCAGGGCTGGCGACTGGCCGAACGCCGTGTCGGCGTCGTCGGGGCCGGCAACGTCGGCGGGCGGCTGCTCGGGCGTCTCGAGCGCCTGGGCATCGACTGCCTGGCCTGTGACCCCCCCCGGGCGGAACGGGAAGGGCCACAGGGCTTCGTCGACCTGGCGGCGTTGATCGACGCTTGCGACGTGGTCTGCCTGCATACTCCGCTGGTCGCCGACGGGCCCCACGCCACCCATCACTTGCTGGATGCCGAGCGGATCGCCGAGCTGGCGCCGGGGACGGTGGTGCTCAACGCCGGCCGTGGCGACTGCATCGATGGCCAGGCACTGCGCCAGCGCCTGGCAGGGCAGGGTGACATCACTGCCGTGCTCGATGTCTGGGAGGGCGAGCCCGCCATCGACGCCGCCCTGCACGACCTGGCGGCGATCGCCACGCCGCACATCGCCGGCCACAGCCTCGATGGCAAGCTGCGTGGCACCCATCGGGTCTACCGGGAACTGGCCCGGCACCTCGGCCTGCCGGCGCGGGTGGGCCTCGCCGACCTGCTGCCGCCACCGCCGGTGTCGCGCCTGGTGCTGCGGGGTGGGCTCGAAGCCGAGGAGGCGTTGCGCCTCTGTGCCCGTGCGGTCCACGACGTACGCCGCGATCACGACAGCCTGCTGCGCGAGTCGCGCCGTCAAGGCATGGCCAGGGGATTCGATGCCTGCCGGGCCCGCTATCCGCTGCGCCGCGAGTTCTCGACCCTGGGGATCGAGCTGGGCGGGGAAGCCCGGGGATTGGCCGCTCTGCTGGCAGGTGCCGGCTTCGCGGTTCGTGAACACGATGGCGCGCCGGCCTGAAAGGCAGGGGGCCGAGACGGATCAGGCATCGTCGCTGCTGGCCGGGTCCCGGCACCCGAGGGCGTCGACGCTGGCCTGCCCGAGGCGTTCGAGGTGGGCAACGGCGTCGCCGAGGGAGGCGAAGTCGGCCTGCCCGGCGTCCCGTTCGAGCCGGGCCGCTGCCCGGGCGAGGGCGTGGCAGCCCATCGAGGCGGCGGCACCCTTGAGGGCGTGGGCCGCTTCGAAAAGGGTGCGGCGGTCTCGTTCGGCGATTCCCACGGCCATGCGTTGCTGCTGCTCGGGTAACAGGGCCAGGAACCGGGCGTTGAGTTCCCCGAGGCCGTGACGGCCGAGGGAGTCCGTCAGTTCCGCGACTACCCGCTCGTCCAGCAGCGCTTCACCATCCACCGTGTCGCCGGCCTGGCTACCGAGTTCCGCGCTGCCCGGTGGCGGCGCGGGCGAGGCATCGGCACCGGGTGTGGCGTTCAGGGTGTGGGCCAGTACCTTGTAGAGGTCGCGGCGGGTAAAGGGCTTGCAGATCATCTCGTCCATGCCGGCGTCCATGCAGCGCTGCCTGTCGGCGGGCATCACGTTCGCCGTCATGGCCACGATGGGCAGCCGGGTCGTCGAGAGGCGGCTTTCCTTCTCGCGCCAGTGCCGGGTGGTGGTCACACCGTCCATGACCGGCATCTGCATGTCCATGAAGACCAGGTCGACGTCCTGACACGACAGCATGGCCAGGGCCTGTTCGCCATTCTCCGCCAGCAGGACGGTCTGCCCCAGGCTTTCGAGCATGGCGCAGACGATGTCGCGATTGAGGGCCTGATCCTCGACCACGAGCACTCGTCCCCGGGGCAGGGGGGGCAGTTCACCGATGGCACAGGTGGAAAGGCTGGAGACAAGGGGCATGGTATCGGCCGTGGGGAGGGGGACGGTGAACCAGAAGTGGCTGCCCAGATGCGGGTGGCTCTCGACACCGATGCGACCCTTCATGGCCGTCACCAGCCGGTCACAGATGGCCAGCCCCAGGCCGGAGCCCCCATGACGGCGTGCGATGGAGCTGTCGACCTGAGAGAAGGGCTTGAACAGTGCTTCGTGGCGGTCTGCGGGGATGCCGCAGCCGGAGTCTTTCACCGAGAAGCGTATGCCATCGCCATCGGCGAGTGCCACCGTCAGGCCGACGGTACCCGCATCGGTGAACTTGAAGGCGTTGTTCAGCAGGTTCATCAAGATCTGGCGCAGGCGGTTGATGTCGCCTTCGAGGCAGGCGGGGACGTCGTCCTCCACCCGGCAGTGGAAATGGATGGAGCGCTTTTCGCTCCGCAGCCGGTAGCCACGGCAGAGCTGCTCGATGAAGGCACGAATATCGAAGGGCTCGGTCTCCAGATCGAGGGAACCGGCTTCGAATTTCGTGTAGTCGATCACGTCGTTGATGACGGCCTGCAGGCTCAGGGCGCTGTCATTGAGCGACGCGACGAGCGCCCGCCCGCGTTCGCTCTGCGGCTCATCGGTCAGCAGGTCGGCGACACCCGCCACGCCGTTGAGCGGCGTCCGGATTTCGTGGCTCATGACCGCCATGAATTCCGATTTCGCCTGGCTGGCCTGCTCGGCCCGGCTTGCGGCGTCGTCGAGTTCGCGAGCCTGATTCTCCAGCATGCGCGTCTTGCGGGCGTGCTCGCGCCCCTCCCGGATCAACGCGACCACCAGCACGATACCCGAGAGCATCAGCAGCACGATCAGCATGAGCATCACGGCGTAGAGCTTCACCAGGTCGTCGCGTTCGGAGGTCCGCAGCCTGCCGACGTGGGCATTGATATCGAGCAGCAGGGACGAGGTGAGCTGCTGGAGCTCGCCGAGTCGGGCATCGATCCGGTGGCGTCGCTGGTTGTCCAGTGGGTGTTCGCCCGAGGCGACCGTCGTGAGGAGGGGGGCCAGGGCGTGGACGCGCTCGATGGCCTCCCGCAGGGCATCGGTCAAGGGGGTGCCGGCCACCGCCTGCCTGAGCTCGCCCTGGCCGAAGAGATTGACGCGGCTGACGAGGATCTCGTAGCGAAGCAGCAGGTCCTCGTCCCCTTCGGCGGGAAGGTCACTCAGGGTCATCCTCAGCTCGCGCACCTCCCGATCGAACTGGTAGGTCGCCCAGGTCAAGTTCTCGAGCATCCGGTTCTCGAGCTGCTGTTGCCGCTGGTAGACCGCGCCGGCCGTGACCAGGGCGGACAGAAACAGCAGGATGGCGGCGAAGAAGGCGATCCTGTATCGGAGCGTGCTGGTGGGCGGCGTCCGGCTCATGGGTCAGTCGAGTCGTACGTCGATGCGCTTGACCTGCCATACCGAGCGGGTCATGACCTGTTCATTGAGCAGGTGGGGGTGTTCGTCGAAGGGGTAGATGACGAACAGCGGCCCCTGGTTCCTGACCCTGAGCGGCTCGCCGTTCATGGACAGGGCCAGGATGACGTCATACTCCATCAGGTCCTGCACCGGCACGCTGGCGGCATAGTCATTCAGCGCCGTGATGCGCAGCATCTCGCCCGCGGCGCCCACCGCTTCCAGCAGGGCGCGGCCGAGGGGACCGGAGAAGGTGGCGATGTCGTCGTGCCAGGGGGTCCGGGTGGTGGTGTCGCGCTGGGGCAGGGCCAGCAGCATCTCGCGGTCGAAGTGGGCCTCATCGCCGACGTTGGTGTGCTCGATGTGACCGGTCACCGTCAGCAGGACTGGTCCCTGCGGGACTTCCAGTGCCGCTGCCGAGGCGACCGCGAAGCCGGGGAGTAGCGAGACGATCCAGAAGAGATGGCGCATTGTGTCGTCCATGGCAGGGAAGGCTGAGCTCCCTAGTATAAGACGGCCCCTGCACTCGGGCCGTCAACGCTCGCCGGGCGAGGGGCCGAGACCTATCGGGCCCGCCAGAGTCGCGGGCCCGATGTCATGGGGGAGGCGGTTTCACTGCCGATAGGCCGCTTCCTTCAGCGCCCGGATGCGGTCATCCAGGGGCGGGTGGCTGGCGAACAGCCGCTCCATGATCTTGCGGGTCTGGCCGGTGGTGATGGCGAAGGCCGTCAGGGTGTCCGGCATCTGGTCGGGCATCTCGGTTTCGGCCTTGAGCCGTGCCAGGGCGTTGATCATGGCACCGGAGCCGGCGAGCTTGGCTCCCGCGGCGTCGGCGCGGTATTCGCGGAAGCGCGAGAACCAGGCGACGATGGCCGAGGCGATGATGCCGAAGACGATCTCGGCGACGATCACCACCGCGAAGTAGCCCATGAAGCCGAGCCCTGCCCCCTCGCTGCGGCTGCGCAGGAACTGGTCGACCAGGTGGGCCACGACGCGGGCGAAGAACATCACGAAGGTATTCACCACGCCCTGGATCAGGGCCAGGGTGACCATGTCGCCGTTGGCCACGTGGCCGATCTCGTGGGCCAGGACCGCACGCACCTCTTCCGGGCGCATGCGGTTGAGCAGGCCGGCCGAGACCGCCACCAGGGCGTCGTCCTTGTTCCAGCCGGTAGCGAAGGCGTTGGACTGCTGGGCGGGGAAGATGCCCACCTCCGGGGTCTTGATGCCGGCGTCGCGGGCGAGCTCCGCCACGGTGTCGAGCAGCCACTTCTCGGTGGCATTGGAGGGTGTCTCGATCACCACGGTGCCGGTGCTGCGCTTGGCCATCCACTTGGAGATGAACAGCGAGATCATCGAGCCGGCCATGCCGACGATGAAGCAGAAGATCAACAGGGCGTTGAAGTTCATGCCCTGGCCACGCAGGTAGCCCTCGACTCCCAGCAGGCGCAGGGTGATGCTGGCGACGATGATCACCGCCAGGTTGGTGCCCAGGAAGAGCAGGATTCTCATCATGTTGCCGGTTCTCCAGTTATCAGCGCAAGGGGAGGTGCCGCGACGGTCGCGGCGTCCAGAAGCTGTTGCTTAGATACGGTCTCGCCCGCTGGGTTTCAAGCATGGTGATCACGGCGCTCATTGACGGTAGCGCGACAGGAAGCGGGCGAAGCGGTCCAGGGCATCCTCGAGCTGGTCGGCCCAGGGCAGGGTGACGATGCGCACGTGGTCGGGGTCCGGCCAGTTGAAGGCGGTGCCCTGGACCAGCAGGATCTTCTCCTGCAGCAACAGGTCGAGTACCAGTTGCTGGTCGTCCCGGATGTTGAACACCTCGGGGTCGAGCCGCGGGAAGGCATAGAGCGCGCCCTTTGGCTTGACGCAGGAGACCCCGGGGATGGCGTTGAGCTTGTCGAAGGTGATATCGCGCTGGGCCAGCAGGCGTCCCCCGGGCAGGATCAGGTCATTGATCGACTGGTAGCCACCCAGTGCGGTCTGGATGGCGTGCTGGGCCGGCACGTTGGCGCACAGGCGCATCGAGGCCAGCATGGTCAGGCCCTGGATGAAGTCGTCGGCGCGTTGCTTGGCCAGGTGGCCCGAGAGGATCATCCAGCCGGAGCGGAAGCCGGCGCAACGGTAGCTCTTGGAGAGCCCGTTCATGGTCACCACCAACTGGTCCTCGGAGGCCAGCGCCCCGGTGGAGATATGCTCAGCGTCGTCGTAGAGGATCTTGTCGTAGATCTCGTCGGAGAACACCACCAGGTCGTGCTCCCGGGCGATGTCGAGCAGCCCGCGCACCACCTCCGGCGGGTAGAGGGCGCCGGTGGGGTTGTTGGGGTTGATGATGACGATGGCGCGGGTATGGCCGGTCACCTTGGCGCGGACATCGTCGAGGTCGGGTGCCCAGTCGGCCTGTTCGTCGCAGAGATAATGCACTGGATGGCCACCCGAGAGGTTGGCCGCGGCGGTCCACAACGGATAGTCGGGGGCCGGGATCAGCACCTCGTCGCCGTCGTTGAGCAGCGCCTGCATGGCCATCACGATCAGCTCCGAGACGCCGTTGCCGATGTAGATGTCCTCGATGCCCACGTTGGGTATGTTCTTGCGCTGACACTCCTGCATGATCGCCTTGCGCGCCGAGTAGAGCCCCTTGGAATCGCAGTAGCCCTGGGCGGTAGGCAGGTTGCGCATCACGTCCTGGAGGATCTCCTCCGGGGCCTCGAAGCCGAACGGGGCGGGGTTGCCGATGTTCAACTTGAGGATGCGCTGGCCTTCCTCTTCCAGGCGCTTGGCGTGGTCGAGCACCGGGCCGCGGATGTCATAACAGACGTTGTGGAGCTTGTGCGATTTCCGGATCGGGGTGGTGTCCATGTGTTCCAGTGTCCAGGCAGGAAATGGCGGGTACGAAGGTGTGATTATGCGGGGTCGCGGGGCCGGGGGCCATCTTCCTCGGCGTCAGCGGCCGGTTCGGGCTCGAGGATGTCCGCCGGGGTCTCGAGCGTCAGCCGGCCGAGCTTGCCGTCGCGAAGTTCATGCAGCAGTACCTCGGCACCGCGGTGCAGGTCGACCTCGCCGCCGGGACGCAGGCCACCGCGCTTGCCGGCGATCTCGGTGAGAATGGCGTGGCCGTCGAAGCCGGCCAGTGCCAGCAGGTCGATCCGCCGCGGGCCGTCGGCCTCGACACGCTCGGCTTCGGGGTGGGCGGCATAGGCGGGCAGCGCCTTGAGCTTGTAGCGTGCGCGGAGCGCCTCGGGATAACGCCTGGCCAACTCGGCGGCGGTGACCACGGCCACATCCACGTAGTCGATGGCAGTGTCGCGGATGGCACCGCTGGCGGCCAGGCGGTAGGCGCTGGCCTGGTCCTCGATCTTCGGCCACAGCACCCCGGGGGTGTCGATCAGGGCCACACGGCCGGCGATGCGCACCTTCTGCTGGCGCTTGGTCACCGCCGGCTCGTTACCGGTCTTGGCGATGCTGCGCCCGGCCAGGCCGTTGATCAGGGTCGACTTGCCGACGTTGGGGATGCCCATGACCATGACTCTCACATCGCGATCGGCGCGCACCTGGCCCGCCAGCTCATGGCACAGCCGGGGGATGCGCTTGAGGTCGCGGGCGTTGGTGGTGGTCACCGGCAGCGCGCGGGTGTCGGCCTGGGCGTCGAAGTGGGCGGCCCACTCCCGGGTGCGCTCGGGGTCGGCCAGGTCGGCACGCGACAAGATCTTCAGCACCGGCTTGTGGCGGGTCAGCTCGGCGAGCATGGGGTTGGCGCTGGAGTAGGGGAGTCGGGCGTCGAGTACCTCGATCACCACGTCGATCTCCGGCAGCGCCTCGGTGATCTGCCGGCGCGCCTTGTTCATGTGTCCCGGGTACCAGCCGAGCATCGGAGCCACTCCTGCGAGCCTGAAAATGAAACGGGCGACCATCATACCAGACGGTCGCCCGTTTCAGGTCAGGCCAGTCGCCTACTCGCCGGCATGGAACTGGATCGCCACCGAGTTGATGCAATAGCGCAGTCCGGTGGTCTCGGCCGGGCCATCGGGGAAGACATGCCCCAGATGGGCGTTGCACCGGGCGCAGATCACCTCGGTGCGCTGCATGCCGTGGGAGGTATCCGGCTGTTCCTCGACGCAGCCCGATACCAGGGGGCGGTCGAAGCTGGGCCAGCCGCAGCCGGCGTCGAACTTGTGCTCGTTCTCGAACAGCGGAGCGTGGCAGCAGACGCAGTGGTAGATGCCGTGCTCGTCGCTGACCCGGTGGTCGCCGCTGAACGGGCGCTCGGTGCCTTTCTCGCGGGTCACGCGGTACTGCTCCGGGGTCAGCTGTGCGCGCCACTCGGCATCACTCTTCTCGATCTTCCTTCGCATGGCGTCTCTCCTGGTCTGGCCTGGTCAGGGGCGGCATCGGCCACCGAGTCGATGTCTTCATCATTGTGGCATCATCTCCCCACCCCCATGCCAGGGGATTTCGCTCATCGGTCACGCCAGTTCAACGACGGCCTGGCCCGTGCTTGACAGCTTTCAGGGCGCTCAGTAACATACGCGCCACCTCGACGAGCCGAGCATTGCGTCCCATTCGTCTAGTGGTCCAGGACACCGCCCTTTCACGGCGGGAACAGGGGTTCGAACCCCCTATGGGACGCCACTCGACTCATCAGGTGCCGGAGCGCGGGAATAGCTCAGTGGTAGAGCATCGCCTTGCCAAGGCGAGGGTCGCGAGTTCGAATCTCGTTTCCCGCTCCAGTTTCGGTACTTCCACTACGGTGGAGGGGTAGGAGAACGAGGGTCGCGAGCCGGTGCGCCGGTCCGATCGAATCTCGTTTCCCGCTCCAATGCGTCCCATTCGTCTAGTGGTCCAGGACACCGCCCTTTCACGGCGGGAACAGGGGTTCGAACCCCCTATGGGACGCCACTTCCGGTGATCGCCCAGGCGATCAAGCGTTGCGAGACCTGCGGGAATAGCTCAGTGGTAGAGCATCGCCTTGCCAAGGCGAGGGTCGCGAGTTCGAATCTCGTTTCCCGCTCCAGTTCGTCCCATTCGTCTAGTGGCCCAGGACACCGCCCTTTCACGGCGGGAACAGGGGTTCGAACCCCCTATGGGACGCCACTTCGCACGCATCGCGGCATCCGACAAGCGGGAATAGCTCAGTGGTAGAGCATCGCCTTGCCAAGGCGAGGGTCGCGAGTTCGAATCTCGTTTCCCGCTCCATGTCGCCAACACCGCCAGGCCAAGGCTCGGGTCACGAGCCGGTGCGCCGGTCCGATCGATCTCGTTTCCCGCTCCATGTCGCCAACACCGCCAGGCCAAGGCTCGGGTCACGAGCCGGTGCGCCGGTCCGGCTGACGGCAGCCCCGTCGATCTCGTTTCCCGCTCCAGTCACTCCCTTTCGGTATCAGTACATCCAGACGATCGCCATCAGCAGCCCCCAGGCGAGGCCGCCGGCGGCCATGACGGTATAGGTCGTCGTCATCGCCGCTACATCCTCGTCATCCGGATGCTGGCACAGCCCCTGCAGCCCGTGATAGATCAGGCTGCACGAGATGCATAGTGCCATCACCACCGCCAACGCATTGAGCAGCAGGCTGGGCACTGCCAGCACCACGGCGGACGCCCACAACGGCAGCGGGGCCAGGGCGGCCAGCAGATAGGCATCGTGGTAGCTGATCGACATCTCCTGGCTGTTGACGACCGTATGGATGAGCCAGCCCATGGTGAAGAAGGTCAGCAGCTCCGCGAGGAACAGGATGGTGGCGATATGGCGCCAGGGACGGTCGCCGAAACCGGGGACGAAGTCGTCGCCATAGTGGGTGCCGGCGTAGTAGAGCATGATCGGCGGCAGCAGCGACAGCGGCACCACGACCAGCCACACCAGGGCGGGGATCGAGACGTCTCGCTGCTGGAGCTCCTTCCAGCCCGCGGTGCGGGAGAAGGGCAGAAAGAGAATGGTCGAAACATTCATGAGGCTCCTCCGGAGACGCGCCGTCGATTTATATCATGTTATGATATTGGCCAGTTGTCATGCTACGGGGTGTCAAGCGAGGAGGTCACCATGACCAGCCCGGGCGAATCCCGCCCCGATCTCCTGACCAAGCAGGATTTCGAGCGACTCTCCCATTTCCGCTATCGGCTGCGCTGCTTCCAGCGCCATAGCGAGGACATCTGTCGCGAGCATGGCCTCACTCCGCTGCAGTATCAACTCCTGCTGCACCTCAAGGGATTCGAAGGGCGGGAATGGGCGACCGTGGGGGAACTGGCCGAGCGGCTGCAGGCCAAGCACCATGGCACCGTGGCACTGGTCGGGCGCTGTGAGGACGTCGGGCTGGTCGAGCGCCGCCCCGGCCGCACCGACAGGCGGTGCATGGAGGTACACCTGCTCGCGAAGGGAAGCGAGCTGGTGGCGCGCATCGCCGCACAGCATCAGCCCGAGCTGCGTCACCTGCAGCAGGAGTTTCACCTGCCCGGCTGGCAGGGCGAGCCTTGAAGTTTCTGCTCGTACCCCAATGTCCTGAGGCTCTTTCGATGATATCGCTCAACCGACAGGATCGCTCATGGCCGAACCGGCACTGTCCATCCGCGGCCTGACCAAGGTCTACGGCAATGGTTTCCAGGCCCTCAAGGGGATCGACCTCGATGTCGCCGAGGGCGACTTCTTTGCCCTGCTGGGCCCCAACGGCGCCGGCAAGTCCACCACCCTGGGGGTGGTCTGTTCCCTGGTGCAGAAGACCGACGGCCGGGTCTCGATCTTCGGCATCGATATCGACCGCGACTTCGCCCGTGCCAAGTACCACCTGGGCGTGGTGCCCCAGGAGTTCAACTTCAACCAGTTCGAGAAGGTGCTCGATATCGTGCTGGCGCAGGCGGGCTACTATGGCATGCCGCGCCGCGAGGCCCTGCCCCGTGCCGAGCGGCTGCTGCGCGATCTCGGCCTGTGGGACAAGCGCAACGGCAGTGCGCGCATGCTCTCCGGCGGCATGAAGCGCCGCCTCATGATCGCCCGCGCGCTGATGCACCGTCCCAGGTTGCTGATCCTCGACGAGCCCACCGCCGGCGTGGATATCGAGCTGCGTCGCAGCATGTGGGAGTACATGCGCCGCATCAACCGCGAGGAGGGCACCACCATCATCCTGACCACCCACTACCTCGAGGAGGCCGAGAGCCTCTGCCGCAACGTGGCGATCATCAACCACGGCGAGATCATCCGCAACACCAGCGTGCGCGACCTGCTCACCGAGCTCGATACCGAGACCTTCCTGCTCGACCTCGCGCGTCCGCTGGAGGCGGTGCCGGCGATCGAGGGGTTCGAGGTCAGCAAGGTGGACAGCGCCCAACTGGCGGTGGTGGTGCACCGCGGCCAGCGCATGAACGATATCTTCACCGCCCTGGGCGAGCAGGGCATCGAGGTGGTGTCCATGCGCAACCGCGCCAATCGTCTCGAGGAGATGTTTGTCTCCATGGTGGAGCAGGGCAACGCGGCGGTTGCCGCCGCCAGGGCCAGGGAGGCCAGTGCATGAGCCCGACCCAGATCGCCATCGCCCTCTGGACCCTGGTGCACAAGGAGATCAAGCGCTTCACCCGGATCTGGCCGCAGACCCTGCTGCCGCCCTCGATCACCATGACCATGTATTTCATCATCTTCGGCAGCCTGATCGGCTCGCGCATCGGCGAGATGGACGGCTTCACCTACATGGACTTCATCGTCCCCGGGCTGATCATGATGGCGGTGATCACCAACAGCTACTCCAACGTGGCCTCGAGCTTCTTCTCCAACAAGTTCCAGCGCTCCGTCGAGGAGATGATGGTCTCGCCGATGCCCAACTGGGTGATCCTCTCCGGCTTCGTGCTGGGCGGCATGGCCCGCGGCCTGGGCGTGGGGGTGATCGTCACCCTCGTCTCGCTGTTCTTCACCCGCATCAGCGTGGCGCATCCGCTGCTGACCGTCGGCGTGGTGGTGCTCACCGCGGCGCTGTTCTCCATCGGCGGCTTCATCAACGCCCTGCTGGGCAAGAAGTTCGACGACATCTCCATCGTCCCGACCTTCATTCTCACCCCGCTGACCTACCTGGGCGGGGTCTTCTACTCGATCTCGCTGCTGCCGACCTTCTGGCAGGGCGTGTCGATGCTCAATCCGATCCTCTACATGGTCAATGTCTTCCGCTACGGTTTCCTCGGGGTCTCCGACATCCCGGTGGGCTGGGCACTGGCCGCGATCGTCGCTTTCATCACGCTGCTCTTCACCATCGCCCTGTGGATGCTGGAGAATGGAAAGGGCATACGGAGCTGATTCCAGGATTCTCATGAACGCTGAACGTCCCGCTACGCTGGCCCATGCGCCCCTGGGGCGCGAGTCCGCCTACCCCGAACACTATGATGCCGGGCTGCTCTATCCCATCGCCCGCGCCGCCAACCGCGCGCCGTTGGGCCTCGAGGAGGGCGCGCTGCCCTTCGTCGGCGAGGACGAGTGGCACGCCTTCGAGGTCTCCTGGCTCAACGCCCGCGGCAAGCCCATCGTCGCCGTGGCGCGCTTCCGCCTGCCGGCCGAGTCGCCGAACCTGATCGAGTCCAAGTCGTGGAAGCTGTATCTCAATAGCTTCAACCAGACCCGCTTCGAGCGCCGCGAGCGGGTGGTCGACACCCTGGTGGCGGATCTTTCCGCCGCCGCGGGGGCGCCCGTTGCCGTCGAACTGCTCGATGTCGACGACGAGGTTCTGGCCGTGCGGCGTCTGCCCGGCGAGTGCCTGGACGACCTGGACCTCGAGATCGATGCCTACACGCCCGATGCCGGGCATCTGCGGGTCGGCGACGAGATCGTCGAGGAGACGCTCTACTCGCACCTGCTGAAGTCCAACTGCCCGGTCACCGGTCAGCCCGACTGGGGCAGCGTGCTGATCCGCTACCGCGGGCCGAAGCTCGATCGCGAGGGACTACTGCGCTACCTGATCGGCTACCGCCAGCACCAGGACTTCCACGAGCACTGCGTCGAGCATATCTTCACCGATCTGATGGCCAGGGCGCGGCCCGAGCGGCTGCTGGTGCTGGCGCGCTACGTGCGCCGTGGCGGGCTCGACATCAGCCCCTGGCGCGGTACCCCCGGCGAGCGTCCACCCGAGCCGCTGCGGCTGGCACGCCAGTAACGCCTTGGGTAAAGTGCCTGACAGCGAAAACGGTAACCGAGGGCGGCGAAGCGCCGCCGACAAGGAGAGCGACATGGACGCGATGACTCTGCTGCACGAGCGCAGCTCCATGGGCAAGCTGACAGGCCCGCCGCCGAGCCCCGAGCAGCTAGAGGCGATCTACCGGGCGGCGCTGCGCGCCCCCGACCACAAGGAGCTGCGCCCCTGGCGCTTCATCGAGTTCTCCGGCGAGGGCCTCACGCGGCTGGGCGAGCTGTTCGCCGAGGCCGAGTTCCGTGAGGATCCGCACAGCGAGGACGCGACCCTGGACGCCGCGCGCAAGAAGCCGCTCCGGGCGCCCCTGATCATCGCCGTGATCGCCCGCGTCACCCCGGACGTGCCCAAGGTGCCCAAGATCGAGCAGGTGATCTCGGCCGGCTGCGCGGCGCACGGCATCATGCTCGCTGCCCATGCCCTGGGGCTCGGCGCCATGTGGCGCAGCGGCAAGTACGCCTTCGATCCCACCGTGCGCAAGGGGCTCGGCCTGGGAGACGAGGACGAGATCGTCGCCTTTCTCTACCTGGGCCAACTCGCCGGCCGCCACAAGCCGCTGGCCGAGCATCGGATCGATGACTTCGTCGAGCACTGGAACTAGCCGGGAGGAGCACCATGCGTCAGACCGGAATTCCCCATCCACGCCTGCCGTTGCCGGCTCCCGGCCGGGAGGACGACCCGGCCCGCTTCCTGGACTGGCTCGCCGAGGCGATCCCCATGGTCGAGCACCTGGGCATCCGCTCCATGTGGCGCGACGAGGAGCAGTTGATCTGGGAGCTCGATCTGGCCCCCAGCCTCAACGACAAGGGCACCGGCTTCGGCGGCGCCCTGGCCGCCCAGACCGCGCTCCTCGGCTGGTGCTGGACCACGCTCTGGCTGCGTCGTCACAGCCTGGCCCGGGACGTGGTGGTGGCCGAGGCCAGCCAGCGCTTCCTGGCGCCGGTCACCGGCGACTACCGGCTGGTGTGCATGCCCGAGAATGACGACGGCCCCGTCAAGCTGGCCGAAGGGCTCGCCGGCCGTGGCCGGGGGCGCATCGCCCTGGTCCAGAAGCTCTGGTGCGGCGACACCCTGTGCCTCGAGGCCCGCGGCGACTTTGCCGTGCTGCCCGCTGGTTGACCGGCCGGTTGCAGAAAAAGCGGCTTGCAATCGCGCACTTAAGCCGTTAGCATATGCGCCGTTCTGAAGGAGATGGCGCGCCGTTGCGATACGGCGGTTTTCAGCGTTTCGACTTGAGAATCACAATGCGGAGGGGTGTCCGAGTGGTCGAAGGAGCACGCCTGGAAAGTGTGTAAGTCGAAAGGCTTCGAGGGTTCGAATCCCTCCCCCTCCGCCACAGAATAGTGAAAAGCCGCTGATTATGGCGGCTTTTTCTTTGCCTCAACAAAAGCAGTCCCCTCATGCGTATTCCGGCGAACGTGACCGGTCATTCCGGCGATCGTGACCGATCTGCTCACCGCTCTCTCGCTGGCTCTGGTTTTGTAAGCTGACCGGTCACGATGGGTCAACTGCTTCCGCCGGCGGGGCGGTGTTCTTGCGCATCGATTCTCCTCTGAGTGCCAGGCGGTGGGCGCTGTGTAGCAGCCGGTCCAGGATGGCATCGGCCACCGTCGCGGCGCCGATGTAGTCGTGCCAGTGCTCGATGGGCAGCTGGCTGGCGATCAGCGTCGAGCCCCGGCCGTGCCGATCCTCGATCACCTCCATCAGGTCCTGCCGCTGCGGGGCGGTCATTTTCTGCATCCCCCAGTCGTCGAGGATCAGCAGCTCGGTCTTCTGCAGCTGGCCCATCAGCCGGGCGTAGGAGCCGTCACCCTGGGCGATGCGCAGTTGCTCGAACAGGCGTGGCACCCGCAGGTAGCGCACCGAGTACCCTTGCCGGCAGGCCTGGTTGCCCAGGGCGCAGGCCAGCCAGGTCTTGCCGCACCCGGTGGGGCCGGTGATACACAGGTTGAGCGCCTGGCCGATCCACTCGCCGGTCGCCAGCGGGGCCATGCGACCGCGTTCCAGGCCGCGGGGGTGGCGGTAGTCGATGTCCTCGACGCAGGCCGTCACGCGCAGCTTGGCGGCCTTCAGCAGCCGATCGAGGCGGCGGTTGTCGCGGTGCAGGACCTCGCGGTCGAGCAGCATGCCCAGGCGGTCCTCGAACGGCAGGTCGTAGGTGTCCGGCTGGGTGAGCTGGTGGGCCAGGGCGTCATGCATGCCGGTCAGCTTGAGGTGGCGCAGGGTGTCGAGCAGGGGCTGAGTCATCATCGGTCGTTTCCTCGGGTCAGTGGTAGTACTCGGCACCGCGCACGTTGGGGTGGGGCGGCAGGTCGTCAGGGGTCTCGGGCAGTCGCAGCATCGGCTGCCGATCCAGCCCCTGCTTGAGGATCGAGGCCACGCTGGCGTAGCGGGTGGTGGGGATCGCCAGGGCATGGGCACAGGCCTGCTCCAGGCGGTCCTTGCCGTAGCGCCGGCTGAGCTGCAACAAGCCCAGGCAGGCGCGGTAGCCATGCTCGGGATGGGGGCGGTCCTGCAGCTGTCGCTGGGTCATTTCCAGCGTGGCGACGCCGATGCCTTTGGCCCATTCCAGGAAGCGCCCCGGCGACCAGTCGCGATGGGCCCGATGCCGCTTGGGCATGTGCTCGGCCAGCGTCGAGAAACGCCCCGGCGCATGGCGGGGGTGCGCCGCCACCCGCTGCCCCTTGTGGAATACCTCGACCACGGCGTGGGTCAGACGCACCTCCAGCACCTGGCCCACCAGGCTGTGGGGGACGCTGTAGAGGCGCTTGTCGATGTCGAGGTGGTAGTCGATGCCGGGCCTGGCCTTGCGCCACTCCGCGTACTCGTAGGGCGTCTCCGGCAGGGGGCGCAACACCGGCCGGTCGATGGCCGCGAACAGGTCGCGCCGGCTCTCCTCGCGGCCCTGGAAGGGCCGTCGGTTGAGGTCGTCGAGCAGCTCGCGGATGGCCTGGTTCAGCATGGCCAGCGTGAAGAAGGCGTGGTGGCGTAGGCGGGCCAGGATCCAGCGCTCCACCAGCAGCACGGCGGCCTCCGCCTTGGCCTTGTCCTTGGGCTTGTAGGGCCGCGCCGGCAGCACCGCGACTTGGTAGTGCTGCGCCATCTCGGCGTAGGTCGTGTTGAGCTGGCTCTCGTAGCGGCAGGCCCGCGTCACGGCGCTCTTCAGGTTATCCGGGATAAGCAGCTCGGGGACCCCGCCCAGGAACTGGAAGGCACGCTGGTGGGAGCCGATCCAGTTGGGCAGCGCCTGGCTCCAGGTCGCCTCGGCGTAGGTGTAGTTGGACGCCCCTAGCACCGCCACGAACACCTGGGCGTTACGCACCTCGCCGGTGGCCTGGTTGATGATGGGTACGGTCGGGCCGCAGTAGTCGATGAAGAGCTTCTCGCCGGCGCGGTGAACCTGGCGCATGCTGCGCCGCTGACGGTCACGCCAGGCCCGGTAGTGATGGCAGAACTGGCTGTAGCGGTGCGCCTTGTCGCCGTGGACCTCCACGTACTCCGCCCAGAGCAGCTGCAGGGTCACGCCCTTGCGCTTGAGCGCCTGGTGGACCTGGAAGTAGTCCGGTGCCGTGAAGCGCACCGGCGGCGTCTTGGCCGGGAACAGCCGCGCCTCCAGCGCCGCCTCGTCGGTGCCGTCCGGCAGCGGCCAGGTGATGCCGGCGACCTGCGCCAGGCTGACGTACTTGCTGACCACGCCCTTGGAAAGGCCACAGGCCCGCGCAATCTTCTCGTGGCTGAGGCCGGCGTCGTACTTGAGGCGCAACACCTCGGTGATGGTTCGCATGGGAATCCTCGGTGCTGGCATGTCCCCCTCCAGGGGCAAAGACAAAAGGAGGGGTATGCCGTAAAAGTCCGAATCATTCCAGCGAGTTAGGTGAGATTCCGGGAACGTGACCGGTGATTCCGGCATCGTGACCGCGGATTCCGGAAAGGAGGCCGAAATCGGTCACGATGAAACGGAATGGCCGGTCACGTTGGCCCGGAATGATCGGTCACGATAGATCGGAATGGTCGGTCACGATGGCGCGGAATACGCACCTCACTCTGATTTGCCTCATAGAGGCAAATCGCAGGCGTGATCCGGGAAGGATACCGAGAGATCCACGTCACCAGGACCGGGGCCCGCACCCCCTCCCACGGATCACAAGCATTCACTCGACCCCAACGGGTAACCCCTGACAGGGGATGTCAGGCGACATGAAAAATTGGCCCGCATAACTCGACGGCATGTTGGTAGACGAATTTACATGGAGTTGGGCCGTTCGCCTGTCACCCGCTTCCCGGTGATGGACGGCCGCGAGTAACGAGTTTCTCGGGAAGGTGGAGGTGGAGGTGGAGGTGGAGCAGGGCTTCCCTGCGTCCCCTGTGTCATGTCACGCCGGCCATCTCGGATGATGGCCATCGATCACGAAGGCATGCCGATGCCGGCCTCCCGGATGAAGGTGGGGATGGCTGTGGGGTTCCGGCCCCTCCCATCCCTCGTGCTCGTGCTGATGGTGCTCATCGTGGTAGTGCAGGTGGGTGTGGGCCATCGGGGCGTGCTCGTGCTCGAGGACCATCGGGTCATGGGAGCGCCAGACAAGGGCCGCGAGCCCCGTCGCCGCCAGTGCTGACGTTCCCAACAGGGCAAAGGTACCGGCCAGCCCCAGGTGCGTCCCCATCCAGCCCGCCAGCGGGTAGGCGGCCAGCCAGCAGGCGTGTGACAGCGAGAACTGCGCAGCAAACAGCGCCGGCCGGTCCTCCGGCTGGCATGACCCCTTGAGCAGGCGTCCGGTGGGGGTCATGACCAGCGAGGCGCCGGCACCCAGCAGTAGCCACAGCCCGAGCAGCCCGGCGAACCCGGGACCGAGCACGCCCAGAAAGAGGCTCAGCGTCATCAGGGCGCCACCCAGCAGCATCAGCGGACGCTCGCGCACCCGATCCAGGACCTTGGGCAGCAGCAAGGCCACCAGCATGGAGCCCCCACCGGCCGCCGCGAAGGCCAAGGCCACCTCGCGCTCGCCCAGGCCCAGGGCGGAGCGCACGACCACCACGGTGTTGACGATCTGCATGGCCCCGGCGGCCGCGACCGCCAGGTTCAACGCCAGCAGCCCGCGCAGTCGGGGCGTCTTCAGGTAGATCCGCATGCCGTGGGAGACGCGCCGCCAGACACCGGGTGCTTCCGCCACGGGGCGAGGCGACGGCAGCGTCACCGACACCACCAGGGCTGCCGAGAGCAGGAACGCCAGGGCGTTGAGCACGAACAGCACATCGAAACCCATCACCAACAGCAGTGCCGCCGCGGCCAGGGGGCTGAGCAGGTTCTCCAGGTCATAGGCGAGGCGCGACAGCGACAACGCCCGCGTATACTGCCCCTCGTCTTCCAGGATGTCGGGGATCGTCGCCTGGAAGACCGGCGTGAAGCCCGCCGAGCAAGCGTTGAGCAGGAAGATCAGCACATAGATCTGCCACACCTCGGTGACGAAGGGTAGCGCGCAGACCACGGCCGCGCGCAGCAGGTCCAGGCTGACCAGCAGCCAGCGGCGGGGCAGGCGCGCCGCATAGGCACCCACCAGCGGAGCAATGCCCACGTAGGCCACCATCTTGATCGCCAGGGCCGTGCCCAAGACAACCCCCGCCTGCCCCGCGGCCAACTCATGGGCCAACAACGCGAGGGCGACCGTGGTCAATCCGGTGCCGAGCAGCGCGATGACCTGGGCCAGGAACAGATGGCGGTAGATGCGGTGGGCGAGCACGTCGAACATGGGAGCTCCTCGAGGGGCAGTGGCGCCCCATAAGGCTTACAGGTAGCGGGCGATCGTCTTGAACTCCTCGACTCGGTCGCGCTGCGTCAGGCTCAAGGGGCCAAGGGCTTCCTCCAGGCAGTGGTCGATATGGTCCTGCACCAGGGTCCTCTTGGCCTGCTGGATGGCCTTCTCCACGGCGTGAAGCTGCTGGGCGATGTCCAGGCAGGGACGCCCATCCTCGATCATCCGGGTCACGCTCTGCAGGTGCCCACGGGCGCGGCTCAGGCGCTTGATGATGTCGGGGTGCGTCTGGTGGGTAGGTGATGTCATGCTCGGCTTCCTGTGTTGATTCCTATCCCCCTGGAGAGGATATTAGACGCCTGCCGGCGCCTTGCCAATGACCCCGGTCAGCACCGATCTCGCCCAGGCGCAGTGGACACCCCGTCAAGGCAGTACCGAGGTGGCCCAATTGGAGCGGACACCCCAATAAGCCTCATAACGGCCCGGCCGGCAATGACCACAAGGAACGGCGATAGCCGATGTCCTTATTACGAGAATGGCATTTTCGGGGAGCGCGCCGCTGCCCGTTGACGAGGTGTCATGCCGCGCAGCAGGACAGCTGCGTGATGTCCCTGGTGAAGGCCTGGGCACACAGCTTGAGTCCTTCGACCATGGTCAGGTAGGGAAACAGCTCATCGGCGATGTCCTCTACGGTCATCTGCGCGCGCAGCGCCATGACCGCTGTTTGAATGAGCTCGCCGGCCTCACCGGCGACCGCCTGCACGCCGAGCAGGCGCCCGCTGCCGCGTTCGGCGACGATCTTGATGAAGCCGGTGGTAGCGAAGTTGACCAGTGCGCGCGGCACGTTGTCCAGGGGCAGGGTGCGGCTCTCGGCGTCGAGGCCACGGGCGCTGGCCTCGGCCTCCGTCAACCCCACCGTTGCCACTTGCGGGTCGCTGAAGATCACCGCCGGCATGGCACTGAGGTCGAATCTTGCGTCACCGCCGGTCATGTTGATCGCCGCTCGGCTACCGCCGGCGGCGGCGACGTAGACGTACTGTGGCAGGTGGGTGCAGTCGCCCGCGGCATAGATATCGGGAGCGTTCGTCTGCAGGCGATCGTCGACGACGATGGCTCCCTGCACCGTTTTCACCCCGATGGTGTCCAGGTTCAGCCTCCCGACATCGGGAGTGCGGCCGGTGGCGACCAGCAAGCGGTCGGCGCGAAGGCTCCCGGCGTCGGTGTCGAGCACGAAGTCGCCGTGCCAGTAGTCGACGCGACGGGCCTGGGTCTCGTTGAGCACCTCGATCCCTTCGGCGCGGAAGGCGGCCTCGAGGGCGTCACCCACCGCAGGATCCTCCCGGGACAGCAGGCGGCGACGGGCGAGGAGCGTGACCTGGCTGCCCAGCCGGGCAAAGGCCTGGGCCAGCTCCACGGCCACCGCCGAGGCGCCGATCACCGCCAGTCGTGCGGGGATGATGTCGCTGGCCAGCGCAGTGGTAGAGGTCCAGTAGGGCGTCTCGGCGAGCCCCGGCACCGGCGGGATGGCGGGGCGGGCGCCGGTGCCGATGAAGGCCCGGTCGAAGCGGATGGTCCGCTCGCCCCCCTCCCTGAGGCGCACACTCAGGGTGTAGTGATCGACAAAGCGGGCTTCACCCTGCACGACGGTGATGGTGGGGTGGTCGGCCAGTATCCCGGCGTACTTGGTCTGGCGCAGTGCCTCGACTCGCCCCTGCTGCTGAGCCAGCAGCGCCGGACGATTCACCACCGGTGTCTGGACGCTCAGGCCCGCGTCAAAGGGACTTCCCTTGCGCAGGTGGGCAATATGCGCGGCACGAATCATGATCTTCGAGGGCACGCAGCCGACATTGACGCAGGTGCCACCGAGGGTGACGCGTTCGATCAGGGTGACTCGAGCGCCGCGCTCGGCGGCTTTCAGGGCGGCCGCCATGGCGGCACCGCCACTGCCGATCACGGCGATATGCAGGGTCTCGCCTCTGCTCATGGGTATCACTCCTTGTGGGATGCATCGGTGCTGCAGGCCTCCCGCTTATGTATGCGGTACAGGGCATAGCCGGTCAGGCCGATGAAGGCGGCCAGGGTGGGCAGCAGCACGACGTCGAGATAGCCCGTCAGCGCGGCCAGTCCCAGCGTGCCGAGCAGGATGACGAGGAGCGGGGTGAAGCAGCACACGGCCGCCACCAGCGTGCCGATCACGCCGATACGCAGTAGTCTCCTGGGGTTTTTCATGACGATTTCCTCACTGCCGGCCAGGGGCGCAGGACCTGGCGCTGCGTCTGGCATCGCGGCTCCCGTTTTCGCGAGCGGGTCGACAAGAGTAAGGTTACTTCCGTACTCGGCTACGGAAGCAAGCGCCATGCACAACGACACGCGGAACATGACCATCGGCGGCTTGGCCAGGGCCGCCGGCGTCAATGTCGAGACCATCCGTTACTATCAGCGCAAGGGGTTGATGCCCGAGCCGGAGCGACCCTACGGCGGCATTCGTCGCTACGGCAACGCGGACGCCGAGCGCCTGGGGTTCATCAAGACCGCCCAGCGGCTGGGATTCAGCCTGGGCGAGATCGCCGACCTGTTGCGCCTGGAGGATGGCACCCACTGCGATGAGGCCAGCGCCCTGGCCGAGCACAAGCTGGGGAAGGTGCGCGAGAAGCTGGCGGATTTGCGGCGTATCGAGCGGGTACTCGCCGCGTTGGTACATACCTGTCACACCCGGAAGGGCAATGTGACCTGTCCACTGATCGCGGCCTTGCATGACGGCCTGGGGGGAGCGAGCGACGCGTGACGCGAGGCTTGATTTCTGGAACGATCGATTCTAAATTTACCGCATGACACGCGGACGCCCCATTGCATTCAATCCCGATCAGGCCGTGAGTGCCGCCATGCAGGTCTTCTGGGCCAGAGGTTACGATTCGGCTTCGACCCGGGACCTGTTGGAGGCCATGCAGCTCTCGCGCAGCAGCCTGTATCAGGCATTCGGCAACAAGGAACGCCTGTTCCTCGAGGCCCTGCGCCGCTATCGGGGCAATCTGATCGGCCGGCTGCACCGCCAGCTCGAGGCCTCGCCCTCGGCGCTGGCCTTCGTGGAAACCCTATTCCGCGATACGGCCCGGGATGCCGGCAGCGAGCGTGCGGCGATCGGCTGTTTGATCTTCAATTCCGCCAGCGAGCTTGGTCAGCGTGGCGACTTGCCGTCTCGCGAGGCCAGCGTGAGTGTCGCGGCCATCACCGAGCTTTTCCGCCAGGCGGTGGGGCGCGCCCAGAGCGAGGGCGACATCGATCCGCACCGCGATGCCCAGGCATTGGCCACCTACCTGACCGTGGGGATGGCGGGGCTGCGCACGCTGCTCAAGAGCGGGGCCGATGCCGACGAAGCCACACGCGCCGTAGAATTGATCCTCGCTGCCTTGCGCTGAATCACGTGCGGTGACGAGAACGCGCGTCTTCTTTCGCCATATATGGACCGATCGATCCATATAACCCGACACCAGCCGGTGTCCACCATGCAAGGAGGTACCCATGACAGCCGACTATCAAATGAAGCTCGCCCCCCAGACCCTCGACAATGCCGATGCCAAGGCCAAGCCGTTGCTCGAGAAGGCCCACGCCAAGCTGGGGTTCGTGCCCAGGATGTACGAGGGCATGGCCAAGGCTCCCGGGGTGCTGGACACCTACCTGCACGGCTATACCCTGTTCCGCGAGGAGTCCGGCTTTGCGCCGCCCGAGCAGGAGGTGGTGTTCCTCACCATCAGTCGACTCAACGGCTGCAGCTACTGCATGTCGGCCCACAGCATGCTGGGGGAAAAGATGTCGCAGGTGCCCGCCGATGTGATCGAGGCCATCCGCCACGACCGGCCCATCCCCGACGAGCGCCTGGCGGCCCTGAGCGCGTTCACCAGGGTGATGTTCGAGACGCGGGGCCTGCCCACCCAGCGTGATGTCGACGCCTTCCTGGCGGCCGGCTTCGAGGAGCAGCACGTGCTGCAGATCGTGCTGGCACTGGCCGTGAAGACGTTGAGCAATTACTCCAACCACATCAATCATCCCGAACTGGACGAGGTGTTCGCCGATCACGCCTGGCAGGGATGAGCCGTCACCGATTCACTCCGCTACCGGCCCCGCAGGTCGCCATCCAGCGCGGCTTGCGGGGCCGCATGCGGCAGGTTGCCGACATGACCGTGAAGCGTCGTCGGTCAGGCGGCAGGGGACTCGCGGCGCTCGTTCGAGCGCACGCTGGCCACGGCATCGAACAGCAGCGCCGGCCGCTGCCATAGCGAGTTGACGAAGATGGTCGTCACGCTGGCGGCCATGGCCACCATGGCCCACACCGGGTAGATCAGGCCGGTGGAGGCCAGGGGGATGCCGATGCCGTTGAACAGGAACGCCAGCGAGACGTTCTGCAGCATCTTGCGATATCCCCAGCGGCTGATCCGCCAGGCGGTCACCACGCTGGCCAGGCGTGAGTTGAGGATGATGATGTCGGCGGCGTCGATGGCGATGTCGGTACCGCTACCCATGGCGATGCCCACGTCGGCCTGCATCAGCGCCGGCGCATCGTTGATCCCGTCGCCGACCATGGCGACCCGCCCCCCCAGCTGCATCTTCCGCAGCAAGTCGGCCTTCTGCTCCGGCAGCACCCCGGCGTGCACCTCCTCGATGCCGGCCTGCCTGGCGATATGGCGGGCGGTGCGTTCGTTGTCGCCGGTCAGCAGCGCGGTGTGGATGCCCAGTTCATGCAGGCGTTGCACGGTCTCTACGGCGTCGGCACGCAGGCCGTCGCCCAGGGCGAGGGCGCCCAGTAGCCGCTCGCCGCGGGCGGCGACGATGACCGTCTGGCCCTGGCGCTCGGCACTCTCGATGCCCGCGCTCACCGGCGCCAGGTCGATGCCATGGTCGGCAACGAAGGCCGGGCTGCCGACCCGTACCGGCTCGCCGTCGAGCCGGGCGGTGACGCCACGCCCCGAGTGTGCCCGGAACTCGCTGACGTCGGGCATCGTCAGGTCGCGCGCCAGGGCCGCTTCGACCACGGCGCGCCCCAGCGGATGCTCGGAGGCGGCCTCGACCGCGGCCGCCAGCGCCAGCAGGGTGTTGCTATCGCCGTCGACAGGGGTGATGTTGCGTACCGCCGGGCGGCCTTCGGTCAGGGTGCCGGTCTTGTCGAACACCACGGTGGTGATGCGTCGCAAGGCCTGGAAGGATTCACCGGTACGCATCAATACGCCGTGATCGGCTGCCTCGCCGGCACCGCGCACGATCGACAGCGGCGCGGAGATGCCCACGGCACAGGGATAGCCCATCACCAGCACGGTCAGGGCGGCGAACACGGCGCGCTCCAGGTCGGGGGCGGCCCCCCACAACGGCGGCGCACTCATCCAGAACCCCAGGGCCAGCACGGAGACGATCAGCACCGTGGGGGTATAGACCCGCAGGACCCGGTCGACCAGATGCAGCAGGCCGGGCTTGAGCGCCCGGGCATCCTCCAGGCTGCGCACCACCTGTTGCAGGAAGCTCGCCTCGCCCGTCGCCGTCACCCGCACCAGCAGCGTGCCGCTGCCATTGATGGCGCCCCCGACCACCGTGTCGCCCGGCGTCTTGTCGATCGGCAGCGGCTCGCCGGTGACCAGCGACTGGTCCACGGCCGAGTCACCGTCGACGACCTCGCCGTCGACGACCTCGCCGTCGACCGGGATCCGCTCGCCGGGCCGGATACGCACCCGCATGCCGCTCTCCACCCGTGCCACCGGCAGGTCCCGTTCGCCATGCGCGGTGACGACGTGTGCCGTGTCCGGCTGCAGGTCCAGCAGGCGGCGCACCGATTGGGAGCTGCGGGTCTTGACGATCAACGAGAGCCATTCGGAGAACAGGTGGTAGGTCAGCACCATGACCGAGACGGCGAAGAAGGCGGCGGTGGGGTAGCCGTCGGGGCGCAGTGTCAGGCCGATGCCGCCACCGATCAGCCCCGCGAAGGCACCGACCTCCACCAGCACGTGCTGGTTGAGAATGCCCCGGCGCAGGGCCTGATAGGCCATGACCAGCATCTGCCGGGCGACGGCGAACACCATCGCGACCGCCAGCAGCGCGACCAGCTCCGCTTCATGCCCCGCCACCACGCCCCCGGCACGCAACGCGAACAGGCCCAGGCCCCCCACGGCCAGCAGGGTGCTACCGCCCAGGGCGGCGGCCACGCCCTGACCGCGGAGCACGGCGTAGCCGAACAGCACCAGGCTGACATAGACCAGGGTGGAGAGCCCCAGTGTCCAGATCGAACCGGGATCCACGATCAGGCCGATCGCCGCCAGGCTGGCCGTCAGTGCCACCAGGAAGCGGTTGCGCTCGCGGACCAGCTCGCGCTCCTGGCGCTCGTAGGGCGCCACCTTGCGGGGGTCGCTGAGGGTATAGCCGATGCTCTGCAGGGTGCCCATCAGCGCTTCGGCGGACGTCTGGCGCGCATCGTATTCGACCAGCGCCTGCTCGTGGGTGAGGCTGACCGCCACCCGGCGCACACCGGGCTTCTGCCCCAGCGCGCGCTCGATGGTGCCGGTGCACAGCGAGCAGTGCAGCCCGCCGATATGGGCGCGCACCCGCTGGATCCCCGGCTCCTCGGTCGGCTCCAGGCTCCATGGCTGGAGCGCGTCTTCCGGTGTCGTGGTGGATGCCGTAGTCATGGCCGTATCCCAGGGAAAGGCACTACGCTTCCTCTACGCGAGCTCGATAGCCGGCCTCGATGATCGCTTCGACCAGGCGTTCGCCGCTGACCTGCGCAGTGTCGATGGCCACCCGGGCCTCGCCGTTTTCATGCGACACCGAGCACCCCAGGACACCGGACTGTCGTTCCAGGACATGGCGGACGATGTCCGCGCAGCCGTCGCAATGCATGCCGTCGATGCGCAGTCGGATCGTTTGCATGGCGTTCTCCCGCGTGTCATGGCGAAGTGACGGATCGCCCGTCACCTCGTGGGATGAGGCAGGCTGCAGCGGGATATCCTCCCGCTCCAGCGCACCGAGGATGGAGCAGCACCGCAGCTCCCCCTCGCCGGGGCAGTGCGCGAGCAATTCGGCCAGCCCCCCACGGATACGCTGCAGGTGCGCGATCTTCGCCTCCACATCCCGCAGCTTGGCCAGGGCGCGGCGCTGCACGTCGCTGGCATCGGCGTGCGATGCCAGGCGCAGCGACAGCAAGTCGGCGACTTCGCGCAGCGAGAAGCCGAGCTCCTGGGCACGGCGAATGAAACGCACCCGCCGCACCGTGTCGTCGGGATAGACCCGGTAGCCACCGTCGGGAGGCTTGGGCGGTTGCTCGATCAACCCCTTGCGTTCATAGAAGCGGATGGTCTCGACCCCGACACCGGCGGCCTTGGCGGCCTTGCTGATGGTCGTGGTGTTCATGGACGTCGCCTCCCGATGCCTGCTCTGATCAAGGTAGGGGCCGTACCGTAGTACGGAGTCAAGCGGGCCGGCGGGCAGCGGCCGCGACCCTTGCGGTGTGTAAGGAGAGCAACGGCCAGGCGACGAATGAAGGAAGGTGGCCGAAGGTGAGTCGGGAGGTGCTTTATGCTGCCCCTGAATGTTTTCAAGCTTTCCTTGCCCCTGGCGGTATCGCTGCTGCCCCTGTCCGCGGCACTGGCCGGCCCGCCAGTCGTCGACCCGCCCGCGGTGCCCGTGGCGTATTCCCTGGAGGAATTCCGCTCGGCGGTGCGCTCCGGGGGCCCCGGCAAGGACGGGATTCCCTCCATCGACAGTCCGCGCTTCCAGTCCGCCGCCCAGGCCGAGGGTTTCCTCGATGACGAGGATATCGTGATCGGCGTCCATCGCCATGGCGAGGCGCGTGCCTATCCGCAGCGCATCCTGGTCTGGCACGAGATCGTCAACGACGAGTTCGGCGGCGAGCCGGTCAGCATCACCTATTGCCCGTTGACCGGCACGGCGCTGGGCTTCGCGCGTGGCGACACCGAACTGGGGGTGTCGGGCAAGCTGGTCAACAGCAACCTGGTGATGTACGACCGCGCCACCGACAGCGAGTGGCCGCAGATCCTTGGGGTGGCCATCGACGGTCCCCTGCGCGGACAAGGGCTCCAGGAATTCCGTGTGTTCTGGACCACTTGGGGGCAGTGGAAGGCGCGTCATCCCGATACCCAGGTGCTCACCGACCAGACCGGCTATGTGCGCAATTATCGGCGCGACCCCTACGGCAGTTACCGCCCGCTGGGTGGCTATTACCGCCCCGACAGCCGCCGCCTGTTTCCGGTCATGAGCGACGACGAGCGCTATCCGCCCAAGGCGATGGTCCTGGGGGTACGGACCGCGGAAGGGGCGATCGCCATCGACAAGGATGCCCTGCGCGAGGAGGCCGTGGTCGACGTGTCCCTGAATGGCAGCCGGTACACCGTGGTGCACGACCCGGACCTGGATACCGGCTGGGTGTTCCACAACCCCGACGCCATCGACATCGAGGCAGCGAACCTGACCTTCGATGCCGAGGGCGTCAGCGGTGCCGGGCTCGAGACTCTCGACGCCGTCAACGCCTTCGAGGCCATGTGGTTCGCCTGGGCGGCCTTCTATCCGGAGACCCGGGTATACGAGGGGCGGGAGGCACCATGAAGGCCATGCTGGCGCTGTCGACCAGCCTGCTGCGGCGCCCTGGCTCGCGGGCCGTCGTCGGCCTGGCCGCGGCCGGCTATGCACTGCTGTATCTGTGACTGACCGGCGATATCGCCGGGGGCGGCGGTGGCGTGCATGCCGGTTTTCCGGCCTGGGAGCGCGTGTTCGAGTGGCGCGCACCGTTCCAGTTCGAACCGGTCGGCCTGATCGCCATGGGGCCGCTGGTGTGGACCTTCAGCCCGATCAATCTCCTCCTGGCACTGAGCATGGGGATCCTGGTGGGCCTGAACCTGGCGGCCGCTTGGCTGGCCTGGCGGGCACCGCGCGTTTGCCGGCGGCGCGGGGCGAACGTCGGCCTCTTCGCGGCGATTCCGGCCCTGCTCGCCGGTGGCGCCTGCTGCGCCCCGCTGGTGCTGATCTGGCTGGGGCTGCCGATTGCCGGGGCCGTCGCCGGGGTCGCACCGGTGCTGGTGCCTGCCGCCATGGGGTTGCTGCTGCTGGGGCTGTGGGGGCAGGCAAGCACGCGACGTGTGTAAGGAAGCGCGGCATCGGTCGACTGAACCGGTACGCGCTGTATCTGACAACGACAACTTCCACAAATGGATTGCCAGGATGACGCAGCAGACTTCTTCGATCCGGCGCTTCTGGCTCGGAGGCAAGCGCGCCGCCGAACAGGACCGTTTCTTCCGCGAGGCCCTCGAGCCACTGGGCTGGGAGCAGGGCGACGAGCACCACTGGGACGCCGGCTGGGTGACCGGAATGCCCGACGCAGCGCAGTTTCGCAAGGTCTCGCCCCAGTGCAAGCTGAACCACTTTCCGGGCAATGCGGCCCTCACCGTCAAGAGCCGGCTGCATGACAGCCTTGCGGCCCTGCGTGAACGCATTCACGCGGGGCATGGTGCCGACAGCGAGGCGGCGGCGCGGCTGGACTTCTTCCCCCGCGCCTACCTGATGCCCCGTGACTACCACCTGCTGCAGGAGACGGCGCTGGCCAACCCCGAGCGGCGCTGGATCCTCAAGCCCACCAATGCCTCGAAGGGCAAGGGGGTGAGGGTGCTGCGGGACGTAGCCGAGGCGCCGCTGGCGCGGGACTGGCTGGTCCAGGAGTACCTGGCCAATCCCCATACCATCCGGGGCCACAAGTACGTGCTGAGGCTCTACGTCTTGATCAGCTCCCTCGAGCCGCTGCGTGTCTACCTCTACCGCCAGGGGTTCGCCAAGCTGGCATCGGAGCGCTGGGATCCCGAGGATGCCGACAACCCCTACAGCCAGCTCACCAACCCCGACATCAACGCCCTCAACGAGCGGGCCGAGGTACCGGTGGAGTTCATCGACCTGGACCGCTACCGGACCTGGTTGCGCGACCAGGGCCACGACGAGGCGGCGCTCTTCGCCCGCATCGAGGACCTGGTGGCGCTGACCGCGATCTCCGCCGTGGATGCCATGCGCCGGCGCACCGCCGAGGCTGGGGCCGATCCCCGCGGCTGCTATGAGCTGCTGGGGCTCGACTGTCTGGTGGACGACACCCTCAAGCCCTGGATCCTGGAATGCAATCTCAGCCCGTCCCTGGGGATCTGCGCCGGTCCGGAAAGCGGTGGCCGGATCGAGGAGGCCGTCAAGGGCGGCCTGGTCCGCGACCTGGTGACGCTGCTCGATATCGCCGGTGAGCGGGGCACGCCCGAGCAGGCTCGCGACGCTGGGAGCACTTCGACTCGACTGCTGGACGAGGCCCAGGCGGAGCGCTCCCGGGCCGGTGGCTTCCAGCCCCTGCTGCCCTCGACGCAGCCGGAGCGCTACCTGCCCTTCTTTTCCCTGCCGACCCCCGCCGACCAGCAGTTGGCCGAAGCCATGGCGGCGGGTGACCTCGCCCGTCCGCGGCTGCAGCGGCGCCAGGTGGCGGAGCTGCTGGAGGGGGAACACCTGGCCCTCTATGCCACCGAGACGGGCGCCTACTACCGACCCAACGACACGGCGGCGCTGATCTGGCTGCTGGCCACCGACGGCCTCGACCCGGATGCCATCGCCGACGCCCTGGCGCAGGCCGCCAAGGGAGACGCCGCCCTCGACGGTGAAGCGCTGCGACGGGAGGTATGGGAAACGGTGGGTGAGTGGTGTCGTGCCGGCCTGCTCTGCCAGGTGGGGGAGCCGGCCTCAGCGGCCTCCGCCGAGGAGGCGGCGCCTTCGAGTGACGCGTCAAGGCCGCCGCCCCCTGTCATGAGGCTCGAGGTCGATGGGCGGCACTGGGCCCTGGAAGTGGGCAGCATGCCTGCCTTGACGCGGCTCTCGGCGGCCTTCGGCGAACGGTTGGCGCCGCTCGACGACACCGGGCCGAGCCCGTTGCCGCGCCTGGCGGTGCTGTGCGAGCCGCAGGGGGGCTATGCCCTGGCCGCCGACGCGACCCTGGTGGCCTCGCGGCTGACGCTGACCCAGCTGGTCCCGGCCTTGGCCACCCATCTGCTGCGCCAGGCCGCCGCGCCGGAGCGGCCGGTGCTCGACGCCGGTGTACTGCTCACCGGGGAAGGCGAGGGAGTGCTCTGCCTGCTTCCCGACGATCGGGCCGGGCGGGAATGGCTGGACGGGCTGCAGGCGGTCGCGAAGGGCGTGGCCGGCCGTGGCGTTCGCCTGCCCGCCACGCTCCCGGGGCGGGTCGAGACACTGGCGTTGCCGATGCCGGGGGTGTCTATCCCAGCCGGGGCCGCCTGGCCCGCCGGCGTGGAGGTCCGGGGCGTTCTGGTGGCAAGCGATGCGCCCGATGGCGAGCCCCTGACCACGCTGTCGGGCCTGGATGCCCTGGCGGCCCTGTTGCCCCGCGTCGTCACCGCCGATGGCAGGCCGCCGGGTGGGGCGAAGGTGCAGGAACTCGCCGCCTGGTTGGCCGGCGTCCCGTGCCATCGCGTGGCGGTGGGGGAGAGGGCACCCTCTCCCGAGCGCCTGGCCGGCTGGTTGGCATCGCCGGCCGACGCGCACGACACGGCTGCGACCACCCCCGCCCTGGCCAGGGAGTGAGGTCGGGGCAGGCACCGTGCAGCGGACGGGTCGCACCGGCGATCCGTCCTGATAGTCGCCAACCCTCGGGTTGGTATGACGACAACCCGGCATGCGAGGCATGCCATCCATGTTCACCAGAAGGAGAGAACCATGACACGACAAGACGAGAAGCGGCACAGCCTGCTGCATCGACTCAGTCGGCAGCTGGGCTACACGGCACCGGCGCTGTTGCTGGTGGCCAGTGGTGCGGCGGTCCAGGCCGTGGCCGGCGAGGCAACCGGCGAGCCGGCCTATACCAGCGGCCAGGAAGCCCCCCTGATGCTCGCCGAGGCCCATGCCGAAGGTGACGCCGAGGCCGAGGCGGAAGCGGAAGCGGAAGCGGAAGGCGAGGCCGAAGGAGAAGCCGAAGGTGAGGCCGAGGGCGAAGCGGAAGGCGAAGCCGAAGCAGAATCGGAAGGCTAGCGGCCCGGCAAGACGGCGAGCCGGGGCCGGTGCGTGCCGGCACCGGTCTCGTCGCCACCACTAAGCGTACCGCCGTCATCCGACTATCACAGGGTATATCCATCATGATGCATGACATCGAGGTTCCTGCCGCCGCCCCGGCGCGGCTGATCGAGGAGAATCTCCAGGCGCTGTCGCAGCTTCACGACTTCGTCGATGGCCTGACACCGGCGGCCTATCGCCAGTCGTTCGGGAACGATGGCCGGCACAGCCTGGGGCGGCACGTGCGTCATATCATCGACCACTACGACGCACTGCTGGCCGGTCTGGAGGGCGGCGAGATCGACTATGAGCACCGCCGCCGCGACACACGACTGGAGCTCTGGCCGGCCGAAGCGGCGTCTCATCTGAGGGACATCGAGGCGGTCATGAGTCGCCTCGGTGAGGCATCGATACGAGACGAGCTGACACTCGACTATCCGCTGAATGGTGCCTCACCGTTGCGGCTGACGACCAGCCAGGCCCGTGAGCTCGCCTTCCTGACCAGCCATACCATCCATCACATGGCGCTTCTGGGGCTGCTGGCCGAGTCGATGGGGGTGGGACTCCCCCGGACCTTCGGTGTCCACCCCTCGACACTTCGCCATTGGGAGCAAGAGACTCGCCGGAGGGAATCCGCATGAACTGGAAATACGGTGTGATGGCGCTGTGTCTTTCGCTGTTGCTGACGCACTCTCTATCAGCGGATACCCGCTGGCCGGACGAGGGCTGGGAGGTCAGATCGACCCCCCTGGCTTATGACACCTTGTTGGCTTCCCTCGGCGAGGCCATAGAGGCCGAGGGCATGTTCATCGTTACCGAGGCCGGGCCGACGGAAGCGGCTGCTCGACGAGGGGTGACGATTCCCGGCAATCGGGTGGTCGGGGTCTTTCGCAACGACTATGCCGTGCGTCTGCTGCGACTGAGCGTACCGGCCATGATCGAGGCGCCCATGCGCTTCTATGTCACCGCGAACGATGATGGCAGCGCCACCCTCTCCTGGAAAACGCCCAGCCACCTCCTGACACCCTATGCCGAGCAGGGAGACGAGGCCATCGTCGAGCTGGCTCGGGAGCTGGACGACATCTTTGCCGCCATTGCCCGGCGGGCGGTGGTGGCGTCTGAATAGGGGGCTTTCCTTCGCCCGCTATTCGCCTCATCAGATCGATGAACTTGTCTCGAAATCCGTGTCTCTCGCGACGATCGGTCAAATCCGACAGGCTCCTGGCCATTGTGATCGGTACCCTGGTCTGGAGCCATGGGGACCTGTTGTTTCATTGATCGACTGGTTCGGAAAGATTCACGGTAAGGAAATCCACTTGACGACGCATTTTGCCTGTCCCGTCTCTGGTTACCGGGGTGTTGCTGGGAACTGGTCATGCGCCGTTGCGTCGTCCTGTAAGGAGAAACCTTACAGTGCCATACAGCTTGTTATGTCATTATTATGTGTGAAAATACGATAAGGTCTCTTCGTTCGTAAGTGTAAGCGTTCATGTCATTTTCCCGACTCAGTGGTGTCCCCATGTTAGTGAGTTTGACGAGGGGATGAAAATAACGAAGTCGCCAAGAGAGGGGAATGATCATGAAAAATGCTAAGCATGCAAAGCGCTCGCGTGTCGTGCTGGCGTTGGCGGGGGGCGGTGCCATGATGGCACTCTATAGTGGGGGGCCTGTCATGGCTCAAGAGGCTTCCATTGAGCAGTTACGTGCCCAGATGCAGGAGATGCAGCGCCAGATCGAGCGGCTCGAGAGCCAACAGGCCGAAGAGCGACAGCAAGCCGCCGAGGCCAGAGAGTCACTTGCTGCCAGTGTGGTGACGGCAGGGGATACGCAGGGCAGCTTCAAGCTGCCCGGAAGTGATACGTCGGTTCAGATAGGTGGCTATATAAAGCTCGATGCCATTTACGACCTGGATCAAGACCTGGGCGACAGTCTGTTCGTGGAGGGACTCGACACCGGGGAACAGTCGAGCAAGGCCTCTTTCCGTGCGCATGCGCGGCAGTCTCGCCTGTTCGTCAAGACCTCTACGCCTACCGCCATGGGGCCTGCCACCACGCACCTGGAAGGGGATTTCTTCGGCGGCGGGGGAAATGAAGTGTTCTCCAACTCGCGTGGCTTCCGGCTGCGCCATGCCTACGGGGAGTGGAACGGTATTCTGGCAGGCCAGACCTGGAGCAACTTCATGCACTTCACCGCCTACCCGAGCACCGTCGATTTCGACGGGCCAGTGGGTGTCAGCTTCATCCGGCAGGCTCAGCTGCGTTATACCCTGCCGCTGGGGGACGACGCAGCGTTGTCGTTCTCTGCCGAGAATCCGGAAGCCACCGGCTTCGAGGGTTCACGTGATACGGCACCCGATTTCACGGCGCGTTACCAATGGACGGGCGATTCGGCTGGCTTGGAGGCCGCTGGCCTGGTCAGACGCCTGAAAGTGGACGATGGCGACACCAATGATTCCGCTACGGGATACGGCCTGATGCTGGCCGGCAACATCGGGGTGGGGCCGTCGACGACGCTGATGGCCGGCGCTATCTACGGTGATGGCTTAGGCCGTTATCTCTATACGGCCAGTGGCTCAAGTGCAGGTGATGAGGGGATTGGAGAGGCTTTTGTCGACAATGGAACCCTTGAAACCATCGAGGCCTATGGTTTCAATGCGGCGGTTTCTCACGACTGGACCGATAAGTTCACATCGGGGCTCTCTTACGGGCAAGTGAGGGGTGACCGCCCCGGCGACCTCTTCCCCGAGTCGACCCGCAAGCTCGAGAGCATACACTTCAGTCATTTTTATCAAGTGTCCGAGCCCGTGACTCTCGGGTTTGAAGTGTCGCATGCAAGAAAGGAACGACAGAATGGTGAGGATGCCGACAACACCCGCTTGCAATTATCGGCTCAATATAATTTCTGAAGCCGGGCGATGGTGTGGTTGAGGCTGGCGTCCATTGTAGCCCACTGGAAATATCGGTGGGCTTTTTTTGCCCTGTTGTCTCGAGAACCGCCTAGGGTTTTCGGGGCCCGCGATTTCTTGTGTATGACTCGCTTGACCCCTTCTTTGCCTCGAATCTCCGGCGGTACTGGCCAAGAATGGCAAACTGTTGATGGCACTTCGAGCAGTCGCGGCACACCGTTAGATGCAGGCTGAGGGAGATTGCCTCATGAAAGGTCAATTCCCTGTCGTACTGCAGAGAGATCAAGCGGCTGGCTTCTCTGCAGCTTAGGCGTTTGAGCATGTCGATCCTTTCTGAAGAGCTGAAGACAGTGGAGCCGAAGACAGTAGCGACGAACGATACGGTCTTCCCATTCTGTCGAGGCCAGGGGGGAAGACCTTACCTATTGGCACCTTCAATCGTGATGTCGGTGATCGGATTGCGAATGATTAGATGTGTCACTGCCTTCATCGTTGCCATGAGCAGACGGACGCGCGCGGTCAAGGTCCGCTTCGAATCGCTTGCCAAACCGATGCATCAGTGTGAATTGCTGGTCGCACCGGCGACAGGCATCACACATCATCAAGTGAAGACGCAGTGACAATCTCTCCTGGAAGGTGAGGCGACGATCCTGTTTCAGCGACATCAAGCGGGTAGCTTCCCGGCACATCATCATGAGCGATTCTCCTTCAGCCATCCTTTCTCCAGACAGGAGCGCAGACGGAGCCGGGCGCGATGCAGGATGACCCAGCAGTTGTTTTCCTTGATGCCGACTACATCACAGATCTTTTCCGTCGACAGGCCCATCAGCTCTCGCATCGAGAAGACGCGCGCGGCATTGTCCGGCAGGGTGATCATGCAGGCATCGAATACCTGCCAGAAGACTTCATTCTCGAGTATGGCATCCGGTTCTCCCCAGGCAGCCGGTCGGCTCTCATCCTGCCAGCGTCCATTCTGTTGAAACATCCTGTCGACGGCGTCGTCATCGCCTTCGTCTACCAGTGGCTGCCAGATACCACGACGCTTCTGCTCTCTCAGGGCATCCAGGATCTTGTACTTCAAGATGCCGAATACCCAGGTTTCATAACTCGAACGACCGGCAAAATTGGCGTCCTTTTCGATGGCTGCCATCTGCGCCTCCTGTACGGCGTCCTCCGCCATTGCATTGTCTCGAAGGTGCAATCTGGCAAAGGACAGGAGGCGAGGCCTGATGGCGGCCAAGCGATCCATGCGTGTCGCTGGATCGGGGGTATCGCCTGTCTCCAAGGTTGCGTCGTAGGTCATGCTGTCGTCTCCTGAGAGGCGATGAAGCAGCCACTCTTGTTTGTCGTCATGGTCATGATGTTCTTACAGGATAAATAAGATTTATTTTGAAAATCTAGCTTGAAATATATCGTAATAAATAAAGGTTATGTAAGAAAATACAGGCTCTTCTCTACCAATGAGAAAGGATTCGCAATCTGTGGTCATGCTGTCAAAGGCAATGAGAGGAGAAAGAAGATGGGAATCATTGCTTCGTGATGTTTTGATCTCGAGGCGGAGTGAAAAGCCGGTGGTCTGTTGCCTATCGGTTGCCAATCGATCTTGCTGAGTGTTCCGTTGTGTCGCGCCAGTTGGAAAAACCTTACACATCTTGATGGAAAAGATTGCTGGCGGATTGCGTAAGGGGAAGGCTGGGGGAGTGGACAAAATGGTAGGGACATCGGCGATGCCCTGTCATTCAGCTTCGAGAGGGTGGCTATCATGAACATCAATGGTCGCATCATATCTCGCCTGGCATTGGCTGTACTCATGGGTGGGACCGTCTTGCCTACCATGGCGATGGAGGGAACGAGCATCAGGCCTCTGGAGGCCGGAGCGTCCTCCTATCTTCGCGTGCAAGATGTCGAGCGTTTCGCCGTCGAGGTCGACGAACCGACTCGCCTGATCGTTCGACCTCAGGTCTGGGCCGGGACCAGCCCGAATTCCATTGCACTGAGAGCATCTCTTGTCGATGAGTCGGGCAAGACGGTGGCGGAGAGCAAGTCCCGGGGTGGTCTCTTCCATCTGGAGAGTCGTCTTGAACCTGGCCGCTACCTCCTGGTGGTGAGCGGACGGCAGCTCGGGCGTCCCGAATCCCCTGGTCGCTATCGACTCAGGCCGCACTGGGAACGCTGAGCCGTTACGGCGAGCTAGCGGATCCACTCATTGGGGGTGGGCCTCATGGGCCCCGGGAGGAGGTGTCATGAACGTCTTGAGGGGTTGCGGTTACCTGTTGAGTTGCTGGCTCTCCTGTCCGAGGCCGTGGCATCGCGTCATGCCACCGGAAACGAGCGATATCCGGGGCTGCCTGCAACCGGGTGACGTGCTGCTGGTGGAGGGGTCCTCGCGGATCAGCACGGTGATCAAGTATCTCACTCAATCCACGTGGTCCCATGCGGCCCTCTATGTGGGAGAGCGCGCCTGTCGTGAGCGGCTCGGCGCCACCGGCAGGGAGTGCTTCGTCGAGGCGGACCTCGCCGAGGGGGTCAGGATCGTGGGTATCGAGGAGTACGCCAATGAGCCGGTACGCATCTGCCGTCCCGTGGGACTCGATCCTGACGAACTCGAACGGCTGATCGATCATGTCTGTCAGCGGGTCGGCCATCGTTACGATCTACGCAACCTCTTCGACCTGGCGCGTTACCTGCTGCCTTTGCCGCCCCTGCCGGCGGCATGGCGTCGGCACATGCTCACCCTCGGCAGCGGTGATCCCACGCGGGCCATCTGTTCGACCCTGATCGCTCAGGCGTTCCAGTCGGTGGGCTATCCCATTCTTCCCCTGGCTGCGGCGAAGACGTCGACCGGTACCCTCTGGCGCAAGCGTCACTACTCGGTGTTCATGCCGAGGGATTTCGATATCTCGCCCTACTTCGCCATCGTCAAGCCGAAGCTGGTGCGTGGCTTCGATCCCCATGCACTGCGTTGGCAGGCTCCCTCGCTCACCATGGCGTGATGGGGCGACCTCTGTAAGGCGGTGGGTGCTTCTCCGACAGAACCTGACTGCGACACGTCGCGGTACGGGAGGACGGTGCCGTCAGCGGCACCATGACTCAGTGAATCGATACAAGAAGAGACGACTGCGTCGGCTCGAGTCATCATCACGGAGGGAAGCATCATGTCTCAGATTGACGAAAGCCGTCATCGGCTACTGAGCCGCCTGAGCCGGGGAGTGGCCTACACGGCCCCCGTGCTGGCGCTGGTCGCCGGAGGCGCTGCCTTGCAGGTCTCGGCGGGGGGAGCCGCGCCGGACCCTGGACTCGCCGAGCTATCCGAGCAGACGTTACTGCTTGCCAGCGCGCAGGCCGAGGGCAGTGCCGAAGCCGAAGGTGAAGCAGAGGCAGAGGCAGAAGCCGAAGGCGAAGCAGAGGGAGAGGCCGAAGGCGAGGCAGAGGGAGAGGCCGAAGGCGAAGCGGAGGGAGAAGCCGAAGGCGAAGCGGAGGCCGAGGCAGGGTCCCCGGATCTCGTGACGCGTCCCGAGGGGTATGAGCCTGGCTACAGCGAAACGGGCAGCAACCCGGCAGAGCTGCTGGAGCGGGGGGAGGAGCTCTATTACGACACCTCGCTGAGCACCAACGGGCTCTCCTGCGCGAGCTGTCATGGCAGCGATGGCAATGACCAGGGATATCTGGCGACCTTCGAGCAGCCCTATCCCCATGAGGTGGCCATGGCCAGCGATATCTACGGCATGCCCCAGGTACATGCCGACGAGATGGTCCAGGTCTGCATGATCACGCCGATGGAGGCAGACCCGCTGGAGTGGGGAGAGGAGCCGCTGATGTCGCTGTCCGCCTACATGGTCGAGGTGCAGCGGCGCTTTGCCGGTCAACCGCACGATCTCTAGGCGTAGGCTGAGTGACGGTGCTACGTCGGCAATTGGGGTGAATCACCGATTGGGGTAAGCTGTCCGGCATGCCGAAGGAGAGGCATACCATTCACCGATCGGGAGACTCCCCCATGCCGTTTCGTTCCCTGCTGGCCGCCGCCGTGCTGGCCCTGCCGCTGGCCGCCATGGCCGATACCCCCAATATCGTGCCGGGCCAGTGGCAGTTCACCAGCACCACCTCGGTGAAGGGCGACATGCCGATTCCCGACCAGACCGAGACCCACCAGGAGTGCATCGTCCAGGGTGACCTGGATGACGCCGAGTTCCACCTCATCGAGGAAGAGGAGGGCTGCGAGCTGCTCGAGCACAACGTCTCCGCCGACGGTGTCGACTACCGCATGGTGTGCCGCGCCGAGGGTGGCGAGGCCAACATCGACGGCCACATGGCGTTCCTCGGCGAGCGGGTCGAGGGCGGCGTGGACATCCTGACCGAGTCGCCCATGGGTGAGCTGGAGATGCATACCGCCATCGACGGCGAGCGCCTCGGCGACTGCTGAATCGGCTTTCCCTCGTGACAGCGCCCACCGGCCTGCCGGTGGGCGCTGTGCGTTGGACGGCTCAGGAGGGTGGTCAGGGCGTGCCGGCCACCACGATGTCGTCCCGGGTGCCGCCCAGCATCTCGAGCAGTTCGTTCTGCTCGGCTTCGGGGACCTCCAGCCGCTCGAGGGTGGCCACGAAGATCTCGGCCATGCGGTCCCACTCCTGGGCGGTGACCTCGAGCCCCTCATGGGCTTCCTGCATGCCGAGGCCGGTGTACTGGCAGGGGCCGCCGCTCATCTCGCAGACCAGGCTGGTGACCTGGAACTTGATGTAGGGGGCGGCTTCGGGCGACTTGCGCTCGGCCACGGCGGGGTTGGCCATGATCATGGGATCCTGGACGAAGTCGTCGACGAATTGGCTGACGGCCAGCGAGATGGCGGGCAGGCCGCCCAGGCGTTCGTAGAGGGTATCGTCGGCAGCAACGGTGCCGGGGGTGGCGAGCAGCAGCAAGGCCAGGGTGCCGCCCAGCAGCGGGCAGCGGGGTGTCGTCGTTGTCATCGGGAGCCTCCTCCCTGCGGTGGTGAACCCACCTTTCAGGATAGACTCGCCCCGGGCGTCCGGCGTGGGGCCGGACGCCGGATCGCCGCAAGCAGCCTCAGCGAAAGGTGGGCGGCTCCTCGAGTTCCACCTCCAGCCGGCGCCTGACGTCGCCGGGCGAGCCGGTGTGCCGTGCCAGCAGGTCGTAGGCCACCGGCACCACGAAGAGGGTGAAGAAGGTGGCGGCGGCCACCCCGGCGATGATCACGGTGCCGATCACCATGCGCGCCTCGGAACCGGCGCCGCCGGAGACGATCAGCGGTACGGCGCCGGCCATGGTGGTCACCGCGGTCATCAGGATCGGCCGCAGGCGGGTCACCGCGGCATCGACCAGGGCGTCGCGGAATTCCATGCCCTGGTCGCGCAACTGGTTGGCGAACTCCACGATCAGGATGCCGTTCTTGGTCGCCAGGCCGATCAGCATCACCAGCCCCACCTGGCTGTAGATGTTGAGCGACTGGCCGGTGACCAGCAGCCCGAGCAGGGCGCCGCTCATGGCCAGCGGCACGGTGAGCATGATCACGAAGGGGTGCACGAAGCTCTCGAACTGGGCGGCCAGCACCAGGAACACCACCAGGGCGCCGAGCACCAGCAGGAAGGTGGTGGCGCCGCTGGCCTCGCGGTAGTCCCGCGAGGGGCCGGCCACGTCGGTGTAGGCCTCCGGCGGCAGGATCTCGGCGGCGGTCTGCTCCAGGTACGCCAGCGCCTCGCCCAGCGGGTAACCGTCGGCCAGATTGGCCTCCAGGGTGATGGCGCGGATACGGTTGAAGCGGTTCAGCGTGCCGGGGCCGGCGAAGTCGGTGAGCCGTACCAGGCTGGCCAGGGGGATCAGCTCGCCCGAGCGCGCCGAGCGCACCTGGATGTTGTCCAGCGCGCGTGGGCTGTTCTGGCTGGCGCGGTCGCCCTCGACGATGACGTCGTACTCCTCGCCGTTGTCCACGTAGCGGGTCACGTTGCGCCCGCCGAGCAGCACCTCCAGGGTGCGGCCGATCTCGGTCACCGTGACCCCCAGGTCCGCGGCGCGCTCGTGGTCGATGTCGACCCGCAACTGCGGCTGGGTCTCGCGGTAGTCACTCTCCAGGCCGATCAGCCGCGGGTTGTGCTCGCGGATATGCGCGAACATCTGGTCGCGCCAGTCGGCGAGCTGCTCGTAGGTGCCGCCGCCGAGCACGAACTGCACCGGCTTCACGGTGCGCTGGCCGAAGCCCGAGCGCATCACCGGGAAGGCCTGTACGCCGGGCAGGTCGGCGAGGCGGCCGCGCACGTCGGCCATGATCTCCCAGGCGCTGCGGCGGCTGCCCCAGTCGGTCAGGCCCACGATGACGAAGCCGCCGTTGAAGGTCTCGATGTTGCCGAAGCCCCGCGGCGCGCGCACCACCACGCGCTCGGCGTCGCCGGACTCGACCAGCGGCATCAGCCGTGTCTCGATCTCGTCCATGTAGTCCATCATGTAGTCGAAGGTGGCGCCCTCCGGGCCGTTGACCAGGATGAAGAAGTTGCCGCGGTCCTCCTGGGGCGTGTACTCGTTGGGGAGCAGGTCGGCCATCCAGACGGTGGCGGCGATCAGCGCCACGAACGCCGCCAGTACCACCAGGCGCGCCTTGAGCACCCAGCCCAGCAGGGCGCGATAGAGGCGCTGGGAGAGCACGAGCAGCCACTGCACGGCGCGGGCGACGACGCTGTCGTAGATCGCCGGCTTGAGGATCTTCGACGCCATCATCGGGGTCAGCGTCAGCGCCAGCAGGCTGGAGATGGCCACGGCGGCAGCCATGGTCAGGGCGAACTCCGAGAACAGCCGGCCCACGTTGCCCTGCAGGAAACTCAGCGGCACGAACACGGCGATCAGCACCAGGGTGGTGGCGATCACCGCGAAGGCGATCTGGCGGGTGCCGCGGAAGGCGGCGACCAGTGGCGTCTCGCCGTAGTCGTGCATGCGGCGGTTGATGTTCTCCAGCACCACGATGGCATCGTCGACGATCAGGCCGATGGCGAGCACCAGCGCCAGCAGGGTCAGCAGGTTGATCGAGAAGCCCAGGGCAGCCAGGGGGATGAAGGCACCGATCACCGCGATCGGCACCGTCACCGCCGGCACCAGGGTGGTGCGCACGTTGCCGAGGAACATGAAGATCACCACCACCACCAGGCCCATGGCGATGAACAGCGTGATCACGACCTGCCGGATGGCACCGGAGACGAACACCGAGGCGTCGAAGTTCATGCTCAGCGCCATGCCGTCGGGCAGGGTGTCCTGCAGGCGCTCCATCTCGGCCTGCACGCCCCGGGAGAGTTCCAGCACGTTGGCGGTGGACTGCTTCATCATGCCGAGCCCGACCAGCGGCGTGCCGTTGGCGCGGAACACGGTGCGGTCCTCCACCGAGCCGATCTCGACCCGGGCGACGTCGCCGAGGCGCACCAGGTAGCCGTCGCCGCCCCGGGCCAGCGCCAGGCGCGCGAAGTCGTCGGGCTCGTTGAAGCCGCGCGGGAGGCGCACGATGAACTGGCGGTCGCGGGATTCGATGGCGCCGCCAGGCAGCTCGACGTTCTCGGCGCGCAGGGCGTTCTCCACGTCGCTCACGGTGAGGTTGCGCGCCGCCAGGGCGTTGCGGTCGAGCCACACGCGCATGGCGTAGTCGCTGCCGCCCCCCACCCGCACCCGGGCCACGCCGGGCTGTACCGAGAAGCGGTCGACCAGGAAGCGGTTGGCGTAGTCGGTCAGCTCGGGGATGCTGTACCCCTCGCCGGAGAGGCTCAGCCACACCACGATCTCCTCGCTCGAATCGGCCTTCTGCACCTCGGGCGGGTCGGCGTCGTCGGGCAGGTTGCGCAGCGAGCCCGAGATGCGGTCGCGGATGTCGTTGGCCGCGGCATCGATGTCCTTGTCCAGGCCGAACTCGATGTTGATCCGCGAGCGGCCATCCTCGCTGGAGGAGGTGATGATCTCGATGCCCTCGACCCCGGCGATGCGGTCCTCGAGCACCTGGGTGATACGGGTCTCGACGACACTGGCCGAGGCGCCGGGATAGCGGGTGTCGATGCTGACCACCGGCGGGTCGATCGAGGGGTACTCCTGCAGCGCCAGGCGCTGCAGCGAGAGCAGGCCGAAGGCGACGATCAGCAGCGCCAGCACGGTGGCCAGCACCGGGCGCTGCACCGAGATGTCGGACAGGCGCATCAGGCGTCTCCCTCGCCGCGGTCGGCCTCGAGGATCGCGCGGATCGAGAGCACGTCATCGGCGATGCCGAGCAGCTGCACCCGGTCGCCCTCGCGGACACGCTGCACGCCGTGCGCCACCACCAGCACGCCTGGCTCGAGCCCCTCGAGGATCTCGGCCTGGCCGATGCGGCGCTCGCCGACCCGCACCTCGCGGCGCTCGAGCCGGTTGTCGTCGTCCTCGTCGATCACCAGCACGTACTGGCGATCGCCGCTCGGGATCAGCACCGACTCCGGCACCACCACCGCCTCCCGGGGGCTGCGCCTGAGCACCACCTCCATCAGCATCCCGGGGCGCAGGCGCAGCTCGGGGTTCTCCAGCTCGGCGCGCACCGCGACGCTGCGGCTCACCGGGTCGACCCGCGAGCCGACGCTGGCCACCTTGCCCTCGAAGGTCTCGTCGGGGAAGGCCACGCTGCGGGCGGACAGGCCCAGGCCCGGCTCGAGCAGCGCCAGGTAGACCTCGGGCACGCTGAAGTCGAGCTTCATCACGTCGAGCTTGTCCAGGGTCACCAGCTCGGTGCCCGGGGTGACCAGGGCGCCGATGCTGACGTTGCGAAAGCCCACCACGCCGTCGAAGGGGGCACGCAGCCGATAGTTGGTGAGCCGTGCCTCGAGCGCCTGGATCTCGGCCTGCACCTGGCGCAGCCGCGCCTGGGCGTCCTCCACGTCGGCGCGCGGCGCCATGTTGCGGTTCTGCAGCTGGGTCAGGCGGTCGACGGCGTTGCGGCGCTCGTCACGCAGCGCCTGGGCGGCCCGCAGTTGGGCCTGCTCCTCGCCATCCTCAAGCCGCACCAGCAGCTGCCCGGCCTCGACCACCTCGCCGTCGCCGAAGGCCACCTCGGCGACGATCTCGGTGACGGTCGCGGAGAGCGTGACGCTCTCGTCGGCGCGCAGGGTGCCCAGCGCCTCCAGGGGGTCGGTCCAGGGCTCGAGGCTGGCCCGGGCGCCGATCACGCTGGTGCGCTCCTGGGCGGCCAGCATCGGCGAGAACATCAAGGCTGCCAGGCCGAGCAGCAGGAGCAGGCGAATACGCGATGGGATCATGGAGTGGTCGTTCTTGTCGGTGAGCGATGAGCGGGCGCCCGGTCCGTCGGGTCGCTTCCCTGAAGCCTAAAACGCCGGACCGGGGAAGAGTGTGACAACAATGCACAAGATAAGGTCGCTATCCGCGGCTTTCAATGTACAAGACCTGTACAGCATAAGGCAATCGACCCGGCGAGGCCGCTCCCTCCTGCCCGGCGACCCCCTCACCAAGGCGGCGCAAGATACTCCTAGGGCGCTGCAAGATACTCCAAGCGTAACTGCATTGTAACAGCGATGCTCAGTCACGTGAGCGGCCGGGAAACCCCCGCTCCTGAACGAAGCAACGCAAGTTTGATGACGCAATCCATGGGAGAACTGTCATGAACAAGCTGATGCAGGGGATCGAGCGTTTCTGGAAGGAAGAAGAAGGCACCGAGGTGGTGGAGTGGGCCTTGGTATGTGCATTGCTTGTAGCAGTTGGTGCTGCTGCATTCGCCGTAATTGGTGATGAAGTGGCAATAGTTATGGGTAATGTTCTGACTATGCTTCAAAGCTGAGGCCTGAGTGGCTCATAGCTACTTCTGTGTTAAACGCCGATAGGGAAATCGGCGTTATTTATCAAAAGAATATGGGAACTAAGGTGCAGCCATGAGTTATGAGTTTTTGCTGATTTCCTGCCTGCTGCTGATCTGGAGTGCAGCAGCCTGTGATCTGCATCAGCGGCGTATCCCCAATCGCCTTGTAATGGCCGGGGCCGCTACGGGAATCCTGCTGCAGGTGATCGTGGCAGAGCCCGGCGGTGTCCTGGCCGCCATCACCGGCCTGCTGGTGGGGCTGGCAATTCTCCTCCCGGGCTATCTGCTTGGTTTTACCGGTGCCGGTGATGCCAAGCTGATGGCCGCGGTGGGCACCTTTCTCGGCCCCTTTGCCGTCTTGCAGGCGGCACTCGCCAGTATCTTGGTCGGTGGCGTGATCGCCCTGGGCTTCGCTTTCACTGCACTGCTTTCCCGCCAGTCGATCTCTCCGTGGCGCCGCTATGGCCTGATGCTGAAGACACTAACCGTGACCGGAAAACCACTCTATATCGCGCCGGAGGAAGGGGAGGTGATGGGCAGTAAGTTTCCCTTTGCGGTGTCGATCGCCATCGGCACGACGGGATGGATGATCTGGCAATGGCCGCTGGCCCAATAGGAAAAAAAGGAAGACGGAAGAAAAAAGAGGGAAGAGGGAAGAAGAAAGAGGGCAGAGAAATCCGGGAAGTTACCAGCGGCCATTGCCAGGCCATTCGATAACGATAAAGCAGTTTGTAACGTTATGTGAGGTGGTCCATGAACCAGGAAGCGCCAACATTCCACAACGTCACCGCCAGCCGCGCGGCGGCCCGGCGGGCGCCCCGCCCCGGCAGCGTGGCGGAGACCGGGCTTTCGGTGCTCTACCTGGGTGACCTGCTGGTCAAGCAGCTCTTCGAACAGGGCGTGCTCGACCTGCATCAGTTGAGCCAGGGGTTGGCGCTGGCCGGCAGCGTGGTGGAGGAGATATGCCGCTTCCTGCGCGACGAGGGGCGCGTGGAGGTGCGCGGCCAGGGCCAGGGCGGGGTGCTGCGCTTCGGCCTCACCGACCGCGGCCGCGCCTCGGCGCTGGAGGCGCTCAACCGCGACGGCTACAGCGGCGTGGCGCCGGTCACCCTCGAAGCCTACAACGCACGGGTGAGCCGCCAGGCGCTCAGCGACGTGGCCATCCGCCGCGACACGGTGATGGCCGCCTTCGCCGATACGGTGATCGACCCGGCGCTGCTCGACCAGTTGGGCCCGGGGCTGCACTCCGGCCGCGCCATGTTCATCCACGGCGAAGCGGGTACCGGCAAGAGCTATATCGCCCGGCGCCTGGTGCGGCTGCTGGAGGGCGAGGTGCTCATCCCCCACGCCATCCTGGTGGGGGGCAAGGCGGTGCGCTGTTATGACCCCGCCGTGCACCAGGTGCTGGAGGACCCGGCAGAGGCGCTGCCCGCCGCGCAACTCTACCTCGAGGACGGCCACGACCCACGCTATGTGCGCTGCCACCGCCCCTGCGTGGTCACCGGCGGCGAGCTGACCATGGGGCGGCTCGAGATCCAGTACGACGCGGCCACCCATATCCACCAGGCGCCGGTCCAGTTGCTGGCCAACAACGGCATGCTGGTGATCGACGACCTGGGGCGCCAGCGCATGACCCCCACCGAGCTGTTCAATCGCTGGATCGTGCCCCTGGAGGAGCGCCGTGACTTCCTGGCGCTGAGTAACGGCTACCACTTCAGCGTGCCCTTCGACGTGGCCCTGGTGTTCTCCACCAACCTGGATCCGCTCACCCTGGCCGATGCCGCCTTCCTGCGTCGCATCGGCTACAAGATCCGCTTCTCGCCGCTGTCCCGCGACGCCTACCTGGCGATCTGGCGGCAACAGTGCGAGGCCCTGGGGCTACCCTGCGAGCCGGCACTCGCCGGGTTCGTGATCGACGAGCTGCACGCGCGCTTCGGCGTGCCGCTGCTCGCCTGTCACCCCCGCGACCTGCTGGGCCTCGCCGGGGATCAGCTCGCCTACCGGGGCGGCCAGGCGCCCGACCGCGAGACCCTGGCCTGGGCCTGGCAGACCTACTTCGGCGACTTCTCCGATACCTCGAGTGAATCGAATGGAGCGGCCGCCGCCAACCGGAGGGATGCATCATGAAACGCAAGGGGATCTTCGCCATGTTCGCGCTCTCGCTGATCATGGCGCTGGGGGCCGCCGGGGTGGCCATGAACTGGATGCAGGAGCAGGGCGGCGAGGGCGACGCCCTGGCCGATGCCAGCCAAGTGGTGGTGGCGGCCCTGCAGGTGCCCTTCGGCACCACCGTGCAGGCCTCCGACCTCAAGGTCGTGCATATGCCGAAGGACGTGGTGCCACCCAACAGCTTCAACGATGTCGAGAGCGTGGTGGGGCGGGTCAGCAACCAGGTGATCTACCCCGGCGAGGTGGTGCTCGAGGGGCGGGTTTCCGAGCACCTGGGCGGCAGCGCCCTGGCGGCACTGCTCGACCCCGGCAAGCGCGCCATGAGCGTGCGGGTCGACGACGTGGTGGGGGTGGCGGGCTTCCTGCTGCCGGGCAACCGGGTCGATGTGCTCTCCACCAAGCAGCGCAACGGCAACCGCGGCGACGTCGAGTCGAAGACGGTGCTGCGCAACCTCAAGGTGCTGGCGGTGGACCAGATCGCCAGCCAGGAGCGCGACGGCCCGGTGATCGTGCGGGCGGTGACCCTGGAGGTATCCACACAGGAGGCCGAGACCCTGGTCAAGGCCACCCAGGAGGGCAAGGTGCAGCTCACCCTGCGCAACCCCCTGGAGAAGGAGGACGACTCCGGCCTGCTGGCGGCCCAGCGCACGGTGCTGAACGTCGACGAGCCCGAGCCGCCGCGCGCCTCGCCGCCACCGCGTCGCACGGCACCGGTCCAGCGCCAGGTGCAGGTGATACGAGGCACCCAGAGCAGCACGGTCAATGTGCGTAACTGATACGCAAGGGAACATGAAGGCATGAAGGAAGAGGCATGAAGGAGCGAAGGCATTGAAGGAGGGGATCGACCGCTGGCGCAGGGTCGATCACGGCAAGAGCAGGGAGAAGAGCAGGGTAAAAGAACAGCGGGTTAAAGAAGAACAGGCAACAAGGGGGAGTCGACATGATCAGGCAAGGCGAAGGGTGGAAATGGCTGGCACTGGCACTGCTGGCCCTGCTGGCGGCGGGTTGGACATCGCAGCCCTCGGCACAGACCGGCGAACAGCGTAGCGTCGCCATGCCCGCCGAGGGGCGGGCGGTATCGGTGGCCGTGGCGATCAACAAGGGGCAGGTGCTGCAGTTTCCCCGGGCGGTCGGGGTGGTGTCGGTGGGCAACCCCGAGATCGCCGATATCGTGGTGATGGGCTCCCGCCAGCTCTATGTGCTGGGCAAGTCCACCGGCACCACCAACGTGGTGCTCTGGGACCGCTCGGAGAACGTCGAGGGCACCCTCAACGTCACCGTGACCCACGACCTGGAGACGCTCAAGAGCAACCTGCACGACCTGCTCCCCGGCGAGAACGTCCAGGTGCGCTCAGCCCAGGAGGGCATCGTGCTCAGCGGCGAGGTCTCCAGCGCCGAGCGGCTGGAAACCGCGCTGCGCCTGGCCAACCGCTTCGCCGGCGGCGGCGAGGGAGCCGTGCTCAACCTGATGCAGGTGGGCGGCGCCCAGCAGGTGATGCTCGACGTCAAGGTGGCGGAGGTGTCGCGCTCGCTGGTCAAGCGCCTGGAGGCCAACTTCAACGTCTTCAACGTCGGCTCCTCGGCGCTGCGTATCGGTGGGGTCAGCGGTGGGGCCAGTTTCCCGGATGCCATCTTCCAGGGGGGGGATGGCCTGGGAAGTGCCAGGATTCCGGTGTTCGGCGGCGGCACGCCCATCGGCCCGGTGGTGTCCGAGTTCTCGCCGGCCACCGCCACCATCGAGGACACCGGCATCTTCGCCAGCTACCAGCGCAGCGACTACCTGCTCAACCTGGTGCTGGATGCGGCCAGCCGCGAGGGGGTGGCCAAGATCCTCGCCGAGCCCAACCTCACCACCCTGACCGGGCAGCCGGCCCAGTTCCTCGCCGGGGGCGAGTTCCCCATTCCCGTGCCCCAGGGCAACGGCCAGGTGGCCATCGAGCACAAGGAGTTCGGCGTGGGGCTCGGCTTCCTGCCGGTGGTGCTCGACTCCGGCACCATCAACCTCAAGGTGGACGTCTCGGTCTCCGACCTGGTGCCGGCCAACAGCCTGCGGGTCGGGGTCGGCGACCAGGTGGGCGCGCAGTTCTTCGTGCCGGCACTGGTCAAGCGCAGCGCCAGCTCCACGGTGGAACTGGCCACCGGCCAGACCATCGCCATCGCCGGCATGCTCAACGAGAGTCTGCGCGAGAACGTCTCCAAGCTGCCGGGCCTGGGTGAGGTGCCGGTGCTGGGGGCGCTGTTCCGCAGCCAGGAGTTCATCAAGGAGCAGACCGAGCTGGTGATCTTCGTCACCCCGCGGCTCGCCCGCTCCTTCGCGCCGGAACAGGTGCGGCTGCCCACCGGCTCCTTCGTGCCGCCCAACGACCTGGAGTTCTACCTGCTGGGCAGCTTCCGGTCCCTCACGGAGCGCGACAACCCCCGGCCGCGGCCCACCAGCTTCGACCTGGAGCTGATGTCGAGCCGCCCGGAGGGCGGAACCGAGGGCCGCTTCGGCCATGACCTCTGATCGCTGTCGCTGCAACCATTCGGGAGAACGCATCATGTTTCATTCACATACCGTCCTGTCGTTCCGCCTGCCGCGACACGCCTGGCTACCGGCCATCCTTGTCAACCTGTTGCTGGCCGGCTGCGTGGCACCGAAGCCCGGCGCCGACCTGCCGCCCTTCGGCGACAGCGTGCACCACACCAAGTCGATACAGACCTACGAGCCCGGCGACGAGGTGACGCCATTGCACGGCGACAAGGCGGCGGAGGCCATGCGCACCTATCGATTGTCGCCGGCCGGTGGCGGGCAGGCGCCGACGAGTTCGCTGCCCTGAGGTCGCGCCTGTTCCGACAACTTCGATGACAAGCAGGTGATGCAATGCGTAAACGGCTCGAGATACTGCTGGCGGGAAGGGCCCGGGAGGAGCTGAAGGCCCTGGAGTCGCTGCTGTGCAGCCAGGCGGACATCCAGGTGAGCTCCCGGCTGATGGTCAATGGCAGCGTCGACCCACTCGAGGGCGTCTCGCCCCTTCCCGATGCCCTGATTCTGCTGGTCGGCGAGCGCTGGGAGGCCGAGCTGATGACGCTGTGCGAGCGGCCGACCGGCGAGCGCCCGCCGCTGCTGGTGGTGGGGCCCAAGGGGAACGTGGAGCTGATTCGCCTGGCCATGCGCGCCGGCGCCCGGGACTTCTTCTCGCCGCCCATCGACGATGGCGAGATCCTGCAGTTCCTGAGGGAACTCGCCCGCGACCGGCGCCAGGAGCCCGGCCGGGTGGCGCGCACCATCGCGGTGATCAACGCCAAGGGCGGCTCGGGGGCCAGCCTGGTGGCCGCCAACCTGGCCCATCGTCTGGCCAAGCAGGGGCGTGGCACCGTGCTGGTGGACCTGGACGTGCAGTTCGGTTCGCTGCCGCTCTACTTCAACCTGGTACCGGACCACGGCCTGGTGCGGGCGCTGGAATCGGCCGACAGCCTCGATGTCCTGGCGCTGGAGGCCTACCTGCGGCGCCACGAGAGCGGGCTGGGGCTGCTCGCCTCCTCGCCGGGGGATCGCCTGAGCCTGGGCGAGGTGCCGGAAGGCCGGGTCGAGCAGCTGCTGCAGGTGCTCGCCCAGGCCCACGACGAGGTGGTGATCGACCTGCCGCGCTGGATCAACGGCGCCACCGCTTGCGTGCTGGAGCGCGCCGATCACATCCTGGTGGTGATGCAGCAGGGGGTGGCGCACCTGCACGATGCCCAGCGCCTGCGCGACATCCTCCTCCACGAGCTCGGCCTGCTGTCGTCGCGGGTCAGCGTGGTGGTCAACCGCTACGACAAGCGCAGCGACATCGACCTCGAGGCCATCGGCGATGCCCTGCCGGGCCTGGCGCTGCGCACCCTGCCCAACGACTTCAAGCAGGCCTGCCACAGCATCAACGTGGGCAGCCCGCTGCGTGAGATCGCCCCCAGGTCGCCCCTGACCCGCCAGCTCAAGGCGCTGGCCGAGGCGCTGGACGCACCGTCGCCCGGCGCCGGCCCGCCCCGCAAGCGCTCGCTGCTGGGCTGGGCCCTGCCGGGGCGGCATTGAGCGACGGGCAGGCCAAGGCCGGGATGATGGCAACCGGATATAGAGCAAGGCGGACATAGAGCAAGGAGAGTGGCGATGAACCTGCGAGATCGAATGACCCCTGCCGTAGACGTCGACCCGCGTTCGAGCTGGGGAGGGCGCGGGCCCGGCCGACTCTCCCCGGCCGAGCAGGAGTACAAGCAGCGGCTGTTCCGCCAACTGGTCAAGGTGATGGACCTGACCCTGCTCAGCACCCTGGAGGAGCGCGAGGCCCGGTCCCAGGTACAGCAGGTGTGCGAGTCGCTGATGAGCAAGGAGACGCTGCCGTTCAACGCCGCGCTGCGCCAGCGCATCGTCACCGAACTGCAGGACGAGGTGTTGGGGCTGGGGCCGCTGGAGACGCTGCTGGCCGACAAGACGGTATCGGACATCCTGGTCAACGGCACCACGCCCATCTACGTGGAGCGCCGCGGCAAGCTGGAGCAGACCGAGCTGCGCTTCGACAGCGACGCCCACCTGATGACCATCATCGACCGTATCGTTTCCAGCGTCGGGCGGCGCATCGACGAGTCCTCGCCGATGGTGGATGCGCGACTCAAGGATGGCTCGCGGGTCAACGCGGTGATCCCGCCGCTGGCCATCGACGGTCCCATGCTGTCGATACGCCGTTTCGCGGTGGAGCGCCTGGGGGTGGAGAGCCTGATCGAGTACGGCAGCCTCTCGGCGGAGATCGCCCGGCTGATGGAGACGGTGGTCAAGGCGCGGCTCAACGTACTGGTCTCCGGCGGCACCGGTGCCGGCAAGACCACCCTGCTCAACGTGCTGTCGGGCTTCATTCCCCACGACGAGCGCATCGTCACCATCGAGGACTCGGCGGAACTGCAGCTGCAGCAACCCCATGTGGGGCGCCTGGAGACCCGGCCGCCCAACATCGAGGGCAGGGGCGAGGTGAGCCAGCGCGACCTGGTGCGCAACAGCCTGCGCATGCGCCCCGACCGCATCGTGGTCGGCGAGGTGCGTGGCGGCGAGGCCTTCGACATGCTGCAGGCCATGAACACCGGCCACGACGGCTCGCTGACCACCATCCACGCCAACACCCCGCGCGATGCCCTGACGCGCATCGAGAACATGGTGGCCATGAGCGGCTACCAGCTGCCGGCCCAGGCGCTGCGCTCGCAGATCGCCTCGGCCATCGACGTGGTGGTGCAGATCGAGCGCCAGGAAGACGGCGTGCGCCGCCTGGTCAGCGTGCAGGAGGTCAACGGCCAGGAGGGCGAGATCATCACCATGTCGGAGATCTTCCGCTTCGAGCGCGAGGGCATGGACGCCGAGGGCAGGGTGGTCGGCCGCTACCTGGCCACCGGGGTGGTGCCCGGCTTCCATGACCACCTCAAGCGCCGCGGGCTCGATCCGGGCCTGGAGATCTTCCAGAACAGCGGGGGGCAACGGTCATGGATCTGATCAGCCTGGACATCGAGCTCTCCGACCGAGCGATCGTCATCGGCATGGTCTTCATCGCCGTCTTCCTGCTGGTACAGAGCTTCCTGGTGCCGGCCTTCGGCGAGAACCGCCAGGCCCAGAAGCGCCTCAAGAAGCGCCTGCGGGCGATCTCCGCCGAGGCGGAGCGCAGCGAGATCTCCCTGGTGCGGCGCAAGTACCTGCGTGAACTCTCCCCCCTGGAGCGGGCCCTGGAAGCCCTGCCCGGCATGGAGCGGGTGGAGCAGCTGGTCGAGCAGGCCGGCCGCGAGACACCCGCCTACCGGGTGGTGCTGCTGGCGCTCTTCCTGGGGGCTGGCGCCGGTGTGGCGGGGTTCCTGCTGCTGCCGTTGCCCCTGGCGATATTGCTGGGGCTGGGGGCGGGGGCCTTGCCCTTCCTGAGCCTGACCCGCGCCCGCAGCCGGCGCCTGGCCCGCTTCGAGGAGCAACTGCCGGATGCCCTGATCGTCATGGCCCGGGCGCTGCGCGCCGGCCACCCCTTCAGCGATGCCATGCACCTGGTGGCCGAGGAGATGGCCGAGCCCATCGCCGGCGAGTTCCGTACCGCCTTCATGGAGATCAACTACGGCGGCGACGTGCGCGGCGCCATGCTCGGCCTGCTGCGGCGGGTGCAGAGCGTGACGGTGATGATCTTCGTGACCTCGGTGCTGATCCAGAAGGAGACCGGCGGCAACCTCGCCGAGCTGCTCGATGGCCTGGCCGCCGTGGTACGCGACCGCTTCCGCTTCCACCGCAAGGTGCGCACCCTCTCGGCCCAGGGGCGCATGGCGGCCTGGATCATCTCGCTGCTGCCCTTCGTGCTGGCGGGCGTATTGACCCTGGTCTCGCCGAACTTCATTCCCATGCTGACCCAGGATCCGACCGGTCGGCAGCTGGTGGTGGCGGCCTTCGTGATGATCGTCATGGGGATCCTGTGGATGCGCAAGATCGTGCGCATCGAGGTGTGAGGAGGGCATGACATGGAAACCGTAATGGTGTGGCTGGAGCCGTTGAGTGAACTGCTCGATGACCCCCAGGCGATACAGTTGGGCTTTGCCGCCATGCTGGGCCTGGCGATCTTCGCCCTGTTGATCGCCGTGCTGCTGGTGGTGATGGGCATCTCCGACCCGCTGCGCCGGCGCCTGCGCCATCTGGAGGCCAGTGCCACCGGTGAGGGGGTGGCCGGGGAATCGGGCCTGGGCCAGTGGCTGGGCCCCATGGGCGAGCGCCTGGTGCCTACCGAGGAGGAGGCCAGGAGCCGCATCGCCCGAGAGTTGCGGCGCGCCGGCAAGCGCTCGCCGGGGGCGGTCAACCTCTTTTTCGGGGTGCGCCTGCTGTTCACCGTGGTGCCGCCGCTGCTGCTGCTGATCCTGGTGGTCCCCTTCGTGCGCATCGACCCGGCGATCAGCATCATGCTGGTGGTGCTCACCGCCATCGCCGGCTACCTGCTGCCGCGCTTCTGGCTGGAGCGCACCATCAAGCGCCGCGGCCTGCTGCTGCGCCGCGGCCTGCCCGATGCCCTCGACCTGCTGGTGGTGTGCAGCGAGGCGGGGCTGGGCCTGGGCGCCGCCATCCAACGGGTCGCTCGCGACCTGGAGGTGAGCCACCCGGAGCTGGCCGAGGAGCTGCACCTGTTCGGCCTGCAGACCCGCGCCGGCATGGACAACAAGGCCGCCCTGCGCGACCTGGAGGAGCGTACCGGCGTCGACGACATCCGCGGCCTGGTCACCACCCTGCTGCAGAGCATGCGCTTCGGCACCAGCATCGCCATGACCCTGCGCATCTACGCCGTGGAGCTACGCGACAAGCGCACCCAGGAGGCCGAGGAGAAGGCCGCCAAGGTCAGCACCAAGATGCTCTTCCCGCTTGTCTTCTGCGTCTTTCCCAGTTTCTTCGTGGTGGCCCTCGGGCCGCCACTGTTGGGGGCCATGGCGGCCCTGGCCGGTCGCTGAGCCGGCACCACTCGATAACGACGATAACCAGCATTCGGGGGAACCTGTCATGACAACCCAACATCACCTTCGCATCGCCTGTGTGGCGCTCGCTCTGTCCCTGAGCGGCTGCGCCAGCACCGCCCAGCAACAATCCGGCGCGGACCCTTATGCGTCGCTGGGCAGCAGTGGCTCTTCGGTCGAGTACAGCACGGCCTTCCCGGTCGCCTCGCCGGAGGAGGCCTACCGCAACGGCGATGCCGCCCTGCGCGCCGGCGACCCGGACCGGGCGCTGTTCGAGTACCTGCGCGGGCTGCGCATGGAGAAGCGCCCGCAGGCCGATGCGCTCTACCGGGTCGGCATCATCCATCATGGCCGCGGCAACCACGACCTGGCCGAGAAGGCCTATCGCTGGGCACTGGAGGTCGACGCCAACCACCTGGGGGCGAGTACCGCCCTGGGGGTCGCCCTGCTCGAGCAACGCGACTTCGAAGGGGCCCGGCAGCACCTCGAGCCGCTGGTCGCGCGGGGCAAGGCCCCCTGGCAGGCCTACAACGCCCTGGGGGTGATCGCCGACATGAGCGGCGAGCATGGCCAGGCCCAATCCCACTTCGAGAAGGCACTGGAGATCGCCCCCGGCACACCGCGGGTGCTCAACAACCTGGGCTACTCGCGCTACCTGGCCGGCGACTGGCCGGGGGCGCGCCAGGCGCTGCGCCGCGCCGTGAGCGCCAATCCCAACTATGAGCTGGCCTGGCGCAACCTGGGGCTGGTCTACGCTCGGGAAGGCGACCACGAGACGGCCATCGAGGCCGTGGCCCGCAACGGCGACCGCGCCAAGGCCTACAACGACATCGGCTATATCTCGATGCTCGAAGGTCGCTATCAGGATGCCATGGGCTTCTTCCACGAAGCCATGCGCCTGTCGCCGGCCTATTACCTCACCGCCAGCCAGAATGCCCGCAACCTCGACAGCCTGTTGCGGCGCAATGGCGGTGGCAGGCTCGAAGAGTGAGGGCATGGGGCCCGTTAGCGGATGGCCAGGCAGGGGAGGAAAGGAGCATGACAGGTCAGAAACGGCAGCGCGCGTCGCTGCACAGACAGCGGGGGACAGAAACCGTCGAGTTCGCCATCTCGGCGACGCTGCTGTTCCTACTGCTGTTCGGCATCATCGAGTTCAGCGTCGCGCTCTTCGACAAGGCGACCCTGACCAATGCCAGCCGCGAAGGGGCGAGGACCGGCATCCTCTTTCGGCCGGACCCCAGGGATATCGCCGCCGAAGATGCCGCGATCGAAGAGGCTATCCGTGACTATGCCGAGCAGTACCTGATCTCCCTAGGGGGGCCGGCGGAGATGGCTATCAGCATCACGCGCTCCGATCCGAGCATGCCTCCCGGCAGCGACGTGGTCATCACCGTTGATTACCCCTACCAGTTCCTGTTGCTGCCCGGCTTTATCGGCACCCTGGGCGGGATCCTGGAGCTCTCTGCCACCACCACCATGCGAGCGGAATAGCCATGAATACACCTACCTCTCGACGCGCTGGCTGGCGCCATGGCGCCCCCGGCCGGCAGGGCGGCGTCTCCATCGTGCTGGTCACACTGGCGCTCTTCATGCTACTGGCCTTCACCGCCCTCTCGGTCGACGGGGGCAACCTCTTCGTGGCCCGCAACGAGTTGCACAACGCCGCCGATGCCGGCTCCCTGGCCGGTGCCAGGATGCTCTATACGGCGGATGGCAGTTCGGTCAATCCCGGCGCCAACCAGATCGCCACCGATGCGGCCCAGGCCAACAACAGCCAGAACACTCCGTCGGAGGTGATCAGTGCGCTGCGTGGCCACTGGAGCTTCGCCAACCGCACCTTTACCCCCGACGACTCCCTGGAGCCGGTGAACCTGACGACCAAGACCACCGAAGAGCTGGATCAATATGATCCCTTTGACCCTTTCATCAATGCCGTGGAGGTGGTAACCGCCAGGGAGCAGACCCAGGTGGAGGCCTTCTTCGGCCGGGTGCTGGGCTTCGAGGGCTATGATGTCACCGCCCGCTCGGTGGCCTATATCGGCTTCGCTGGTACGCTGCGGCCCGAAGACGTGGATCAGCCGATCGCCTTGTGCAGGCAGGCGCTGGAGAATCCGGATGGCAACTACTCCTGCGATGTGGGGCGCTTTATCCCCGAGGGTGACCAGACCGGCGGCTGGACCAACTTCGAGCATGACCAGAGCGGCGCCACCAATGCCAACGAACTCAGGAACCTGGTGTGTGGTGACGGCAACCCCAACGAGATGCACTACGGCGAGGATATCGCCACCAACAACGGCCAGGTGCAGTCGGCCTTCAGTGACCTCTACGACTGCTGGGTGGAGGCAACGGAGCGTGAGATCACCTGGACCCTGACCCTCCCGGTGATCGACTGCGAGGATGGCGTCGCACCCAGCAATCCCCTGGTGGGTGCGGTCACCGTGCATATCGTCTGGATGATCAGCAACAATCAACCCCTGAGCCAGATCGATCAACACGCGCCACAGCAGATGAGCCTGGCACCGGATTCCGAGGATGTCGAATGGCCCGGCGACTGGGAAAACAGCAGCACGAGCGGCACCGAGCGCTGGGACGACTTCGTCGGCCACTTTGGCCTGCAGTCCCAGAACGGCGACCCCGCCGACTGGCGAAAGATGAGTATCTACTTCCTGCCCAGTTGCGACTATCACGAACCCAAGGGCCAGACGGGGGGCGAGAACTTCGGCATTCTGGCGCGAATACCCGTCCTGGTGGACTAGCCGCCCGAGCCCCCTTGGCGCTGGCCGACTGCCTTGCAGCCAGCGCCCTTTTTATTTTTGTGCGTTGCGAACTGGCGGGAAAGCCCAGCTCCCACAAGGCAAGCAACTGCGCGTCCTGATAGAAGCCCCCACCGGCAGGGAATACTACCACCCTGTGGGAGCCACGCTTTGCGGGGCGATGGCGGCGCGAAGCGGCGCTGGGCGGTTACCCGCAACCGCAGCGACAACCGCCAAGGCGCCTGCGGCGCCAATCGCTCGGCGGAGCCAAGCTCCCAGTGCGCCCGTGAAGGCGTGCACACAGTGCGGTGAGAGTCCGCACCGGGGTAAGCCATGACCCCGTAGCCGAAGGTAACTGCGTCGCCGCGAGGCGGGGTGGGGAGCAACCGGAGGCG
>NZ_JCAKFQ010000024.1:0-69621 GCF_059509875.1 Halomonas sp. LMYGS-3
GGGCGATGGGTTTGCGGTTTGTGTGTGGTTTCGCGACTTGCACAATACCGTATTCCATCGTCCGTTTTCTTGTAAATCAACCGATTATGCGTCGGTCAGCGCCTTAAGTAAGTGCCATTCGGGTCTGCCCCCCCAGGGCCTCCCGACGCTGGCAGTGCACCGCCAAAACACCCTCGACATGCTGATTCGTCAGGTCGGTGACACTCGGTTGACGGAGACGATGCTGCCGCTCCAGATCATCTCGTAGTGGGCGGTTTGCATGATGGCCATGACTGGCCTCGGGGTCATGAGGCCCCAGCAGGTCGCCCCGGGAGCGCGTACGGAGGGGTAGCGCAGTCCCGGTGCTCCCTCCTCCTTGAGCGCCAGCCCCAACTGGCGGGAAGCGCTGTAGTCCGCCGGCGAGTAGATCGGATCTTCCCTTGGGATCGCCAGGCCATCCACCATACCGGCTTCCCCAAAATCACACGCCAGGCCGCGGAACACGAAGCGCTCGAAGCTCAGCTTGGGGACATGGCGCCAGTAGGTCTCCTGGTGGTGCCGGACCTCAGCCAGGGCCGTGTCCATGGTGTCCCCCAGGTACAGGACGCCGAAGCTACCGTCACTGAAGCGCGAGCCATCGAGGTTCCCATGGGTGAGCGGTGCCACCGCACAGGCGCACCCGGGGTTGCCGAAGGGGATCTCCTCGGTCGGACTAATTGAGGTTGCCGGCCTCGCTCTGCAGCCTAGGCTCGCTTCGACCGCACCAGCCAGCGCCTGGCGATGGCGAAGGCCACCACGTAACAGGCGGCCCCGGCCGCCAGGGCCGCGCTCTGGCCGATATGGATGGAGAGCAGCGGCGCCAGCGACGCCCCCAGCACCGAGGTGAAGCCGTTGATGCCCCATGCCCAGGGAATCCAGCGTGCCTGCCCGGCGAGTTGGCGGAGCGCCCAGGGGAAGGGGCGGCCCATGGCCCAGGCCAGGGGCAGCAGCAAGACGACCAGCAGCGCCACGCGCCACGCCAAGGGCGGGGTACTCAGGGCCTGCACGGCCAAAAACGGCACCAGGGCCAGCGCCAGACCCATGGCCACGGCGAGATAGATCCGCCGCAGGCTGGCGCGGCTGGCGTCTGTCGGTGTCATGGCGCTACCGATACCGGAACCGATCAGGAAGGTGGCGAAGACCAGCGCCGCGGCTAGTACCGGCTCCCCCAGGTACAGGATCAAGCGCTGGAAGACCACCAGCTCCACGACGATGTAGCCCAGGCCGAGCGCGGTGAAATACCCGGCAACCGAGAGCCGGCCGAAGGGCCGCTGGATGGCCGGTAACCGCCCCAGCGGCACCAGGACCAGCAGGAACGCCAGCACGGCGACGACCCCGGTGGCCACCACCGACAGGATCAGGGTCCAGTCGAGATAGCTCCAGCCGCGTCCGCCCAATTCGCGGACCAGCCGCGGCGTCTCGCCCCAGGCCAGGGAGCGCCACGGGTAAGGGCGGTCGAGTTCGGCCGGCGCGGCATGGAACAGGCGCGTCGCCGGCGGCAGCGGGCGTCGCTCGAACAAGGCGCGGGCGATGTCGTGGAACACGGGGGAGTCCAGCCGGTGATACCGATTGGCCTGCTCGCGGGCCAGCCCGGGCAACCAGGCGAGGTCGAAGCGCCAGCGCTCGGCGAAGTCCCGCAGGATGGCGATGTCCGCCTCGGCCAGGGCCTGCGGCGAGGCCAGGATCAGCGACGCCTGCAAGCCACGCAGCACGGCCACGTGGTCGCCCGGCGCTGCCGCGCCGTGCCGATCCAGGGCTCGCTCCAGGGTGGCCATCACGCGGGGGTAATAGCGGGGCGGGTCGTCGAGCGGCAGCGGGATGGCGAGCAGGCCGTCGGCCTCCAGCCGCGCCAGGGCGAGCGCCAGCCCGGCCACCGTGAGGACATAGTCCTCGGCGGCGGCGTCGCCTTCCTCCCAGGCCGCGTCGAAGGCGATGAGCGAATAGGGGCCGTCCGGGGCGGTGACCAGATGCCGCCAGGCGCCGTCCTCGACCAGGGTGATCCCGGCCTCGCTCGCGCCACGCGCCCGGGCGATATCGAGAAGACGACCGTCGGCTTCCACCCAGGTGACCGCCCGGCCGCCGGCGGCGACCGGGGTCTGCCAGGCGCCGCTGCCCAGCACCAGTAGCTGGCCGTGGGGGCGCAATTGCCGGGGCAGCCCGGCCAGCGAGGCGCGCAGGTGCGCCGCCTCGACCGGCCATCGGCGCACCAGGGGCACCTCCCGATCGCTGCCGATCACCGCCACGTCCACCGACGGCACGCTCTCGGTCCAGCCCAGGCTCAGGCCCGGCGCGTAGCGCAGGCTATCGGCCCGCAACAGGGTCAGCCGACCCGGCAGGCCGGGGTGGACGGCCAGGGTCTCCACCCCAGGCAGCTCGCCTAGCCGCGACAGGGCCTTGAAATCCGAGACGGCGGGTTCCGGCGGACGCACGGCGGCCATCACGGCCAGCGCCAGGCCCAGCACACAGGCCGCTCCCGCCACCCGCTGCCCGCGCACCCAGCCGAATACGCTCCCCAGGGCGAACAGCAGCACGGCGACCACCGCCAGCGCCTTGGCCACCGGCACGGTCGCCAGCAGTAGCGCCGCTCCCAGGCTGCCGATGCCGCTGCCGAGCAGATTGGCCGCATAGAGGGCCCGGGTGCGCTCGGGCCAGCGCAGGAACACCTGGCCGATCGCCAGGCCGGCCCCGTAGAAGGGCACGAAGGCGGCAAGGTCCACCAGCAGCAGCCGCGCCAGCTCGCCCAGGTCCCACCCGGCGAACACCGGGCGCAGCGTGACCCGCGACTGCACCAGCAGCAGCAGCAGGAAGCCGGCGCCGGTCACCCCCAGCCCGGTGAGAAACCAGCCATCGCCGCGGCTGAAGGGGTGGCGCCCGGCCAGGGCCAGGGTGGTGCCCGCCGTCCCCAGGCCCAGCAACGCCAGGGCAATGGCCAAGCCGGCGAAGTGGTACCAGTGGCTGAACTCGAACAGCCGCAGCAGCAGGACTTCCAGGGCCAGCAACGCCGCGGAGACGCCGGCCACGGCCACCAGGTCGAGTCGCCCCGGGGTCGCTCGCCCCGCCATCAGTGGTCACCGGTCAGCGGTACGAAACGCACCGACGCCAGGTTGCGGGTGCTCACCTCACCGCCGGCATCCTTCTCCACCAGCAGCAGGTTCTGCATCCAGCCGGCGCGTCCCACCGGGATCACCATGCGCCCGCCGGGACGCAGCTGGGCCACCAGCGGCGGAGGGGTGTGGGAGGCCGCGGCCGTGACGACGATGGCATCGAACGGCGCGCGTGCCGCGTGGCCGTGGTAACCGTCGCCGTGCAGCACGGTGATATTGCGATAGCCCATCCGCTGGAGACGTTCGGCGGCGCTGTCGGCCAACTCGCGGATGATCTCGATCGTGACCACCTCGGCGACGAGCTCGGCCAGGATCGCCGCCTGGTAGCCGGAGCCCGTGCCGACCTCCAGCACGCGATCCTCGGCGCCCAGTGCCAGCCGCTCGGTCATGTAGGCGACGGTGTAGGGCTGGGAGATCGTCTGGCCGTGGCCGATCGGCTGAGGCTGATCCTCATAGGCGCTGCGTGCCGACACCCTCGGCGCGAAGCGGTGGCGGGGCACGCGCCGCATGGCCGCGAGCACGGCCTCGTCGGCCACCCCGCGGTGCTCGATCTGGTCGCGGACCATCGCCGCCCTGAGCTCGACGAACTCATCGTCGCCGAAATCCGGACGGGGCGGGGCCTGCTCCGGAGGCGACGCCTGCAGGAGCACCCTGACCTCCTGCGCGGCAGCCGGCACACAGGCCACCAGGGCCGCCAGCAGCGCGGCACGAATCCAGCCGGCTTGCGAAGATGCCTGGCCCATCGCCGGCTCCCCTTGCGGCTCCCGGATTCAAAGGATAGGCCACGATCGACGACGACAACTACGTTGCCAGTTAGGGGCAGGAAGAGCCGTGAGGCTCGACTGTTGTTCCTGCTATATGGCTATTCTTTCCTCTTGACATGATTTGCCTTGTTTTTATACCCAATGGTGCTTACGCGATTCCTGCTTCCTTCGTGTAACCTAAAATGTAAGCAAGTGTATATTAGTGTTTGTTTTTTGTTGGGGAAAGAGGGGGTCAACTGCTCAGGATGAGATGGCGCGCCCCCTGCGGCCGTGCCGGAAACCGCATCAAGTGCTCATGATGCCCTGTTACCGATCAGGGAGACGTGTTCCGGTGGCAGCGAAAGAGGCAGTAACAGAGAGCCCTCGGGCTTGACCGATTGAAGCGGAAGCGAAAGGCCAAACGCGAGCGGCTCCTGGGAAACCAGCGCAGCACGGAGGGTCAGCTCCATGGCCAAGATCATTCGATTCCCGGTCGAGCGGGTTCGTCGCCATCACGTCGTTCCACCGCCAATCTTGTCGTTTACCTGGTGGCCGCTCGCCATGAGCAGCTACTTCTGGCTCTGCTCGACGGAGGCCATGCTGGGTTGCTGGAGCGGCGGTCACCGAGGACGGACGGTTCATCACTTGCCGGCACCCCGGCACAGGTGCTGAAGGGAGGGGGAGTCGAGGACCTAGCCACGCTCGGTGCGTGATAGGAGCTCATCGGAAGGAGCGGCGGCAGTTACCTGAGGCCAGGCGTGTGTGGGGAGCACGGCATGGGCCGCGCCGGCTGATCTACTACGAATTCGCGTGGTTGCGCCGGCGCATCAACGGCGAGGAGCCCCTCAAGCCCTGAGCGGCGGCGCCTACCAAAGGTGCCAGCTCCCTACGACCTTTTTCTCAAGATTCGACTACGCACGCCGAAGCCTTCTTTAGTAAGCTGAGTGTTACTGTATGTTTCCGATTGGATTCCAACGTTATCCATGTGGAAGTGCTGGCGGCCTGCGAACGCCAGGTAAGGTAGGGCCGGTGACCGGTAACTCCCGGCGGCAGCGTGCCTGCACAAAAATTGCGAGCGGCGCTTGGCCGTGCAGCGGTTTATATAGGAGAGCAGCTCTGCTGCGCGATTGAAGGGCGGCATATGGCTCAAGTAGCCAGCGTTGGCTGCATCGAATTGTTGGGGCTTCAGCTCGCGACTGACGGGGGGCGATCCCAGGGACGTCTCGGGAAATGCGGCAAGCACGTGTATTCAAGCGTTAGTGCCTGCTTTCCAATCACGGTGATTCATGAAGAGGAGATTTCAGGAAATCATAGTTAAGAGTAATGCACATTAAGCAAGGGTTCAATTAAAAACCGTACCGGGGAAGACATAATGAGAATGATGATTCCTGTACTACTCGCAATCGGCACCATGGGCTGTGCAACGATCACGAATGATGCCATGACACCCGTTGCCCTGTCGTTTAGTGACGGTTCGAACGGACAATGCCAATTGCAGAACAAGCGTGGGGCTTGGGCGGCGTCGATTCCATCGACCTATTCCGTACGCAGGTCAGACGATCCGTTGAGGTACAACTGCAGGTCGTCGGATGGTCGAGAGGCATTCGGGTCAATACCTAGCACTGTGGGTGCCAAGATCGTAGCTAGCGCAGTGTTCATTGACTTTGGCATCACTGACGCCATTACAGACAAGCATCGGGAGTATCCAACAAGCTATGTGATTCCTATCCGGAGGGTGGAGTAATCGGTTGCTGGATAACAGGTGACGTGTAACTAGGGTGGAAAGCCTGGGCGTCATGGAATACTGCTGCTTATCTGCTGTATTTCATGACGCCGGTTGTCATGAGTTGTGCAGGAATAGATGAAAAGCTGGAGAAGAGATGGGGGGTTTACTGGCGAAGTGTTTGCCACAGCATTGCAACTGAAGGTCAAGGCTGACCTGTACAACACCTGGAAAGCCGAGACCCCGTGCAGCTATCGGGACACAGCTCTGATACGACAGCGTGGAGGTTGAATTCTAGGGGAGGGGGAACGGTATCACGTTAATGTAGCTGAAGAGGATGGGGTAGGGGATGAAGCTGTACAAGTCGATGCGGCGCTACAACTACGAGCAGGGCCGGATAATAGACACCCGAGTGGTCCGCTACCGGGATAGATTCAAAGAGATCACCGAGAGTGATAGACAGTTGTATCAGTTGATTATGGAGTTATCTCAGAGGACTCGCATGGTGTTTGAGCCGCTGGTATTGATAGCTCAGCAGTTTCAGTCTGGGGATGAGTCCACCCCGCTCTGGTCATTGCTTGCGGACCCTGATAGCTGCCCTAAGGTTATCGAAATTGAGGACATAAAAGGCTCCAACGGCGAGGGAGTCGTGCTTCCGTCAGAGCTTCTCCTGATGATCAAGGACTTTTCTCTGGCGGCGCCCACCATCATCGGAACAAGCACAAGCAACGCATACTTCTGGGAAACGCTCTATGAGCTGACACGAGACGCGAAGTTTCCGAGTTGCCCAAGCCGGCTTGAATCCTTTTTCGCATCATCGAGTGTTGATGATGTCCTGAAGTACGAAGAGAAACACAATGGCGGGATTTCATCTGACAAGGTAATCTGTGAATTGGATGCGAGTGGCTGCGATGTATTCCATGCAGACATGACCATTCTTGATGACATCACGGCTCAGTCAAACCTGACTATGGCTATCTACCAAGTCATGAGCTACTGGGCCCAGGAACGCTCCAGCGATCCAATCAATGAGGTGCTTCTGCAAGGACAGGTGAGGATTGGTCCTCTGGTAGAGGGTTGACCATTCAGAGACCGGACAACAAGGCCCTGTGATGCCGGGCTGTATTGGAGTGATTAGGGGACGTATCCATCTTTCCGGATGTTACAGAATGGCTGAGTCGGCGATCAGGTCATCGCTCGCCTCGATGCGTACCCCCCAACATGCCAAAGGGCCCGCGAGATCGCGGGCCCTTTCGGTTGGGGCGGCGGTGCTACCTAGGCGGCTCCCGGTTCCTCCCGGAAATGCTCCCAGGCGTGATGATACAGCACACCGGCATAGCCGTTGCGCTGCATGATCTTGAGGATCTTGGCGGGGTCGCCGTTATCCAGGGCCTTGTGCAATTTCGCCCGCTGCTCGTCATCGAGGGCTTCGTACCAGTGGTAGGGCTCGCCCTTGGCGTCGCCGTCCTCGGCCTTGCGCATCAGGTCCATTTCGATGCGCCCGCCATGTCGGTACAGGATGTCGTAGCCCTCCTGTAGGTGGATCGTCGGCACATCGCACGGTTTTTCGAGGCCTTCCAGCACGTTGTAGTAGTAATAGCTCAGCGGTTGCATATGGCTCCTCCAGCGGTATGCCGTGGCTCATCCGTCCTTGTGTGCTCTCCCTGCCTCCATCCTGCCTGAGGCAGGGCGGCGAGCTCAATTGAAAAATGCACGCCAACCGCGCACCCGCTCCACTCCGGGCGCGGCCCGACTCGTCGGGGATCACTGCTGGAAGATATCCGGCCAGTGCTCATCGGCTGCGGCGATGTAGTCGGGAATGTTCCTTTCCCAGCGCCACTGGATCCACCTGCTGAAGTTCAGGTAGAGCTTGCCGTCGACGATCTTCCACGCCTCGGGGATGGTCGAGGCGGCCTCACCGCGTGCCGCCGCCCAGGCGCACCAGCCGCCGTACTGGGGCGCATAGGCCTCGGGGTCCGCCTGGAACCGGTCGCGATGCTCGGCCGACGCGAACTGCCAGGTGGCATCGCGCCACTCCAGCTGATAGTCGGGCGAGCCCTGTACCGGCTGACCCTGGGTGAAGTAAGCCACCGGGTCCGTGCCGCCGATGGCCAGGCCATCGCGGGTAAAGATGCGCCCCTCGGCGAGCGCCCCCATGGACCAGGCCAGGCCGATCATCAGGGCAACTGCCATCCACCAACCTGTACGCTTCATGGTTCGCCTCCTCGCGACCCGTCCTCACGAGGGTACTGTCGAGAAATGGCCCCCCGCCTTACAGGCGATGTTGTTCCCTCCGCGTGCCCGGCGGCGCCGAGCCCCTGTCGACGCCACGGCGTGACCGGCTGGCCCGGTGATCACGCGGGCCGGCGGGGGAAGGGGAGACTTACCTGCTAGACTGGACTCGAGCCTGGTGGTGCATCGGGCCCAGGTCAGCGAGGAGAGCAGATATGGGGTCCAAGGCAGAGCGGGACGTGGAGAAGGGTTACCCGAAGGCCGACTTCGTGGCCAAGCTACGGCGCCTGGCAGATGCCATCGAGAAGGGGGAACGTTTCGAGATACAGATTGCGGGCGAGCGCATCTATGTGCCCGTCCGAGCCGAATTCACCATCGAACACGAACGCTCGGATGATGAGGAGGAGATAGAGTTCCAGCTCAAATGGAAACGCTGAAGGCTTGACTCGGGTCGCGTGCGACTGAGCGAATGAGTACACACTTGACGAGTCATCCATGACAACCGCTACCTGGTTTATCTTGATCGGTTCGCTGCTGCTGGTAGTGGGCTTTACCTTCTCCTATCTCAAGAGCGTGCCCGCCACCTCGGCCATCGTCTATCTTCTTATCGGATTCGTCGTGGGGCCCATGGGCTTTGAGCTGTTTCATTTCAATCCGCTGGAAGAGTCGGCTTTGTTGGAGTTTCTGACCGAAATCGCCGTGCTTATTTCATTGTATTGCGCCGGCGTAAAAATGCCGGCGCCGGTGACCCTGAAGCGATGGCGAACTCCCTTGCAACTGGCGGTGGTTTCGATGGCGCTTACCGTCGGATTAGTGACGCTATTCGGTTACTACTGGCTCGCTTTGCCCCTCGGGGCCGCCGTGTTGCTGGGTGCCGTGGTCGCACCGACTGACCCTGTACTGGCGACCGAGGTTCAGGTTCGTCATGCTGATGATCCTGACGAACTACGTTTTGCATTGACCTGCGAGGCCGGGATGAACGACGGCAGCGCCTTCCCGTTCGTGATGCTCGGTCTGGGATTGCTGGGTCTGCACGATCTTGGCGACGCCGGTTGGCGGTGGCTGGCAGTGGATGTGTTGTGGGCAAGCGGTGCCGGTGTCGGCATCGGTAGCCTGGCGGGCGTTGGTGTCGGTTGGCTGGTGCACAAGATACGCACCAGCTTTGTGGGCACGGCCTTCCTGGAAAGCTTCCTCGGCCTGGGGCTGATCGCGTTCGCCTACGGAATCAGCCTGTTGGTGGATGCCTGGGGCTTCTTGGCCGTTTTCAGTGCTGCGGTGGCTTTGCGCCATACCGAATTGAAACTGGCTGGCCTCGAACAGGGTTACTCGGTACCTGTCGAGACACCTCTGGAGGGTGAGCCGCAAGCCACTACGCACGAGCACGTGAGCGAAAGCTCTCTGGAGTTCAACGAGCACCTCGAACGGCTGGCAGAAATCGTGCTGGTCTTACTGATCGGTGGCTCGCTCTTCTGGGATTCCTGGAGTTGGCGAGCCGTGGGTTTCGCGGCGTTTGTGTTTTTTGTCGCCCGCCCCGTCAGCGTGCACCTCGGCGTGCTGGGAAGCCGAGCACCCATGCGTATGCGCCACCTGGTGGGCTGGTTTGGCGTTCGTGGTATTGGCTCGCTGTACTATCTGATGTACGCCATCCAGCACGGGCTGCCAGAGGACGTCGCGCTGGAATTGATCCACCTGATCCTGGTGGTGGTCGCCTTGTCGATTCTGGTTCACGGGGTCAGCGTGAAGCCCACTATTGCGCGTTTCTGGCGTTCGCGTAAGCCTCGGGAGTAGCTGTGACGTCACCTTGTCGCGACCGGCTCCTGGCACCCTGGTTCGCGCTCCCTGTGGCGGGCAGGGAGTGGACTACACTCGCAGAGAAGCACCCGGTCGCCGACCTCGACAGGGCCGGCCGAATGACATCGAGCGCGGTACAGGGAGAGCTCGCGCCGCGCAGTAAAGCGGGGAGGAACCATGGCGGCGATCGAGCGCTACGACGTGGTCTGCATCGGCGGCGGTTCCGGACTCACGGCCGCCTATTACGCTCAGCAGGACGGCAAGTCGGTCGCGCTGGTCGATGACCGTCCCGACCAGCTCGGCGGCACCTGCGTGAACCGCGGCTGCATCCCGACGAAGGGCCTGATTCAGGCCGCCGAGGTGATGCAGACGATCCGGCTCGCCGGGGACTTCGGTATCCACCTGGATCAGTCGTCGGTTTGCGTCGACTTCCCGGCCGTTCTCGACACGGTCCGTCGGCGGCGCGAGAACGACGCCGCTGCCGTGCGCCGCTGGGTGGAGAGCGCCTTCACCCCCTACTATGGCCGGGGGCATTTCGTGGGCGACAAGCTGATCGAGATGGAGGACGGGCGCCGGCTGACCGGCGAGCGGATCTTCATCGCGGCGGGTGCGCGACCCGCGATCCCGCCGATCCCCGGGCTGGCGGAGAGCGGGTTCCTCACCAACGAGTCCGTCATCTTCGACCTCACCGAGCAGCCCGAGCACCTGATCATCCTCGGCGGCGGGTACATCGGCTGCGAGTTCGCCCACTTCTTCTCCGCCCTGGGCACCCGCGTCACGGTGATCGACCACTCCGAATGCCTGCTGGCCGAAGACGACGACGTGCGGGCGCTGTTCACGCAGGAGCTCGCCAAGCGGGTGGAGCTGGTGCTGCAAGCCGAGGCACGCCGGGCGCTGGTGCGCGACGGGCAATGCGGCCTGGTCGTCGCCACCGACGACGGCGAACGTACCGTGCTCGGCGATCGGCTCCTGCTGGCCACCGGTCGGCGTCCCAACACCGATCGCCTCGCGCTGGAGGAGACGGAGGTCGAACTCGACGACCGGGGCTTCGTGGTGGTCGACGACGGGCTTCGGACCACGCACCCCGACATCTATGCCTATGGCGACGTCATCGGGCAGGGGATGTTCAAGCACACCTCGAGCTACGAAGGTGAGCTTGCCTACCGCAACGCCCACGGTGCCTCCCTTGCCGTCGACTACACCGCCAACCCGCATGCGGTGTTCAGTAGTCCGCAGATCGGCTCGGTTGGGCTGACCGAGCGCGCCTGCCGCGACCAGGGCCTCGATTACGTGGTCGCCCGGAAGGATTACGCCGATTTCGCCAAGGGCAAGATCGTCGGTTCACCGCCGGGCTTTGCGAAACTGCTGGTCGAGAAGGGCAGCGATCGGATCCTGGGCTTCCATCTGATCGGGCCCCAGGCAGCCGACCTGATTCACGAGGTGGTGGTCGCCATGAACACCCCGGGGGCCGAGGCGCAACGGGTGCGCGACAGCATCCACGTTCACCCGACGCTCGCCGAGTTGGTCAAGCAGGTGTTCGACGCTACGGCGTAGCCGCCGGTCGGCGCCGCGTTTCCCGGCAAGGTGCGATGAACCGGAAAAAGCCGATGCCATGGTGAGGCGAGCCCAAGCCGCATGACCTGCGTAATCTCATTATGAGGTGAGCGTTGTGCCATACCCTGGTCACAGGGTCTGTGATTTCTCAATGCTGTTTCATGAGGAATATCAGGTAGTGTCTGCAGGTATACATGTATGAATGAATTGCCTGCTTAAATGTGGGGATGTTTGTCCCAAAGTCACCTAATCTTGTTTTTACGAGTCTTTTGCCTATGTCTTTTCAATAAATGTGTTTTCAATAAGGGGACAAGACCATGCGACAACCTCGCGTGACTCGGGATTTGATGAAGGCCATCGTGCTGGTGGCGGGGATCGGGGCCACGCTTTCCGTGGCGAGTGCGGAACCGGTCAAGATCGAAGCCACGGTGATGCCCAAGGAGGAGGTACGCCTCGACTTTGCCGATGGAAGCAAGAGATTTGTCCAGCTACTCAATCGGGAGGGCGAAGCGATCGGCAGTGGACCACTCGATGGCACCACTGTGGCGGAATACGGCTTGCATGACATCTTGCCCGGCGTGGGAGGCGACGCCAACGGCTATCTGGTATTCACCGCGGGGGAAGGCGACATCGCCTACGTCAAGTGGCTATTACGTGCCGTATTCGTTCCTGGCCCCGAGGGCAAGCCATCGTTGCTCAACAGTGGCTTGTGGGAGGTCGTTGGCGGTACCGGCCAGTTCGGGGGGCTCAATGGCGCGGGGACGTTACATGTCGAATTTCCGTCACAGACCGATCGTGTCTTCGTGCTGGCAGGCGAGATGCTGTCGGCCGCAGAGGAATAGCCCGGTCATTCTGGAGTAATTGGAGTAATTGGGGACGTACCCCTTTTACTCCGCCAATAACTCCACTGCGGGGCTCGCGCCGAGAACCGTGATGCTCAGGCGCTGACCCGCTTGGGCTCGCCGGCAAAGACGCTCAGTCCCAGCCAGCGCTGCATGCTGGCCTGCAGCTGGCGTGACCCGGTCAACTGGAGCTTGCCGCCGGCGAGCGCCTCCGCCACGGTCATCAGCCCCATCCAGATGGCGGTCATGGTGCGCAGGTCGCTGACCGCATAGAGATCGACATCGTGGCCGGGATCCTTCATGCAGAGGTCGACAACGCCGTCCGCGCCCGACTTGTCGATGACCAGCCACCACTTGGCCCGGCCGGGCGTTACATCGTGGTACAGAATCTGAATCGTGACCCGGCGGGGCGGCAGGGGCTCGGGATTGAGATTGCGGCGCATGTCCCACATCAGCAGCGAGGGGTCGAGGTTCTTCATGGAGAGCTGCCCTTCCAGCCAGTGCTGCCCCCAGCAGCCCATCGCCATGATCACCGGGCGCAGCGCTTCGCCGGCCTCGGTCAGTTGGTAGAGTGGGCTGCCGCTCGCGGGGTCGCGCCGGCGGCTCACCACCCCCAACCCTTCCAGTTCGCGCAGCCGCTTGGACAGCAGGGCCGGCGAGATATGGGGCAGCCCGCGGCGCAGGTCATTGAAGCGGTGGCTGCCACACAGGAGCTCACGGATGACCAGAATGGTCCAGCGGGAGCCCAGCACCTCCGAGGCCATGGCCACGGGGCAGAACTGCTTGTATCCCCAATCCGTCATCGATGGACCCTCCTCGTGGTGGCGGGGCGTCTGCGGCGTCGTCCGATGCGGTACAGATCGTGAATTCCCGGCCCACCGGCGGCTCTACTAAGTTTAGCCGTGTGACCTCCTTCCTCCACGCGCCGCGCGGCGTGGTGCCGAGCCATGGCCGCCACACCGAACCCCGGGCGTGGCCGGCCTCGGTGCGGACGCGGAGCGGAGGCGGCGCATCCCTCGAACCTTGGTGATGACAGGAGCCCTGACCATGAGAGCGACAACACTCAAGGGTACCGAGATCGAATTGACGCCAGACATGCTGGCCGGTTTGAAGATGCAACTGCAGGGGCCGCTGTTGACGCCGGATGACCCGGACTACGAGGCCTCGCGCCACCTGTGGAACGCCATGATCGACCGGCGGCCGGCGGTGGTGGTGCGCTGCCTGGGCGTCGCCGACGTGATGGCGGGCGTGCGCTTCGCCCGTGAGCACGACCTGCTGCTCTGCATCAAGGGGGGCGGCCACAACATCGCGGGCCTGGCGCTAGCCGACGGCGCGCTGATGCTCGACCTCTCGTTGATGCGCGGCGTCTGGGTCGACCGCGAACGTCGGGTGGCCCATGCCCAGGCGGGGTGTGTGCTCGGTGATGTGGACCGCGAGACCCAGGTGCACGGCCTGGCCACCGTGCTCGGCTTCATCTCCACCACCGGCATCGCCGGGCTCACCCTGGGGGGCGGCTTCGGCTACCTGAGCCGGCGCTGGGGCTATACCACCGACAATGTGCTGGGGATGGAGGTGGTGACCCCCGACGGCCAGCTGGTGCATGCCAGTGCCGACGAGCATGCCGACCTGTTCTGGGGCCTGTGCGGCGGCGGCGGCAACTTCGGCGTGGTGACCGGCTTCGACTACCAGCTGTACCCCGTCGGCCCGGAGGTGGTGGGGGGCGTGGTGGCCTGGCCCGCCAGCGAGGCGCCGGCGGTGCTCGAGCTCTATCGCCGCCTGGCCGAGCAGGCCCCGCCCGAGCTGACCCTGGTCGCCTTGCTGCGGCCGGCACCGCCGGCGCCCTGGTTGCCCAAGGAATACCATGGCAAGCCGATCGTGGCGTTGCTCGCCTGCTACAGCGGCGAGCCGGAGGAGGGCGAGGCGGTGGTCGCGCCGATCAAGGCGTTCGGCCGGCCCATCGGCGACGTGCTGGTGCGCAGGCCCTATGCGCAGATGCAGAAGCTGCTCGACGCCACCCAGCCCAAGGGGCGGCGCTACTACTGGAAGAGCGAATACCTGCCGGGCATCGAGCCCGCGCTGTGCGACAAGGTCATCGCGCATGCCGAGCGCATCCGCTCGCCGCACTCGGCGGTGATCCTCTTCCAGCTCGGCGGCGCCCTGAACCGGTTCGACGACGACCACTCGGCGGTGGGCAACCGCGATGCGCGCTACGTGTTCAACGTGGGCGGCGCCTGGGAGCCACCGGAGGACGACGCGGCGAACATCGCCTGGGCCCGCGAGGCCTGGCACGACCTGAAGGCCTTCTCCACCGGCGGCACCTACATCAACTTCCTGACCGAGGACGAAGGCCCGGAGCGCATCGAGGCGGCCCTCGGCCCGGCCCTGCGGCGGCTCGCCGAGATCAAGCGCCGCTGGGATCCGGACAACCGCTTCCGCGTCAATCGCAACATCGCCCCCGGCTGAGTGAGGACGTCGGCAAGGCGTTCATCTCGGAGCGGCGCGAGCGGCAACGCAACCGTCTGGGCGGGGTCGATGCTGCGGTGACCGCGCCCGGACCAATCCCGGATATGGCCGGGAAATCGTCGGCTGTTCTTGCCTTTGGGATGACGGCAGGGTGGTTATTCTGCAGTCTCGGCTCCTTCCTCCCTCGCCACCAGTCGATGAGGCGCTGCGGAGCAAGGTGCTGTGGGCCGCGTGACGCTCGCCGAGCAAGCCGAGCGCAAGCGCGCTGTCGTGAACTGCAGCATCCTGGCGCTGCGGCGCCTGGGGAGGTAATCGCCATGCACTGGACCCAGATCCCCGCCGACTGGTGGCGCAACGAATTCGGCGACGAGATCCACCGCTACGAGGTCCTGGACGATGAGGGGCGACCCCAGGTCGAGTACCACATCCACCACGCAGGCGAGCGTCTGCCGTGGAGTGGCAAGACCCGCACGCTGGCCGAGGCCCGGCGCCGGCTGGAGCTCACTCACAGGACCGTTGATGGCATGAGCCGGGCCACGAGTCGCGCAGCGATCCTGTGACGACCCAGCCGACTCAATCGGCCTGTGCCACGCCGTCGCCCCCCAGGGCCTGATCGAGGTCGGCGATCAGGCTCTCCACCCCGCCCAGGCTCTCGGCCAGGGAGAACAGCCGGCAGTGCACCAGCACGCGCCGCGCCGCCGGTTCGCCGCCGCATACCACCAGCGAGAGCATGCCGCCGAAGTCGCTCATCTGGCGCCGGGCCAGGGCGTGCTGGGGGTGGCTGGTCAGTCCCGGATAGATGACCCGCTCCACGGCGGGGTGGGCCTCCAGCCAGGCGGCCAGCGCCCGGGCGTTCTTGCAGTGCTGGCGCATGCGCAACACCAGGGTCTTCAGCCTACGCAAGCCGTGGGAAGTTTGATTAGGCTGGGAGTGTAAGAGCGCGTATCTGCACTATGCGCCTTGCCGCCGCCAGGCGGCGGAGGGGCTGCTGCCCCGGACACCGGCACCGCATGTCGCGAACCCCGATGGCGGTAGCGTGGTTGTGTCCTGAAGCCAGCCATCGGTCATAAAGTTATTACGGTCTGCAATCGTCAAGCCGTTGATTGCGTGACCGTGACGGCCAGATACAAAATAACAGGCTGTCTTGAGACAGCCTGCTGAAGAGAAGCCGAGGCAGGCGAACACTCAGAGGAGATTGCCGCCCTCGAATTCCACGGCCTCCATGGCAAAGCTGCCGTTCGGATGGAATTTCTTGATGACGTCGTCAACGACAAGAATGCTGAAGCACCGCAGCCGGCCCTCGTCCGACTCGCTCCACGAGATGCAAATGCGATCGTCGTTCGTGATGCCGTAATAGCCGGTATCGGACCAGCCGCCGCCAACCATCCTGCCGGACGCAGCGTTCTCGGCACCATAGTGGACCTGGACTTCCTTCTTGTCCGCAAGACGGTACGTCACTGTCTGGCCGGCCACGCGCTCGGTAATTTCGTCTGCGGTGAGTTGCTGGGCGCCGTTGCTAAGCGCCTCCTCCATGTCGGTTCCCGCTGCCACGTTGAACGCAGTGCTTGCCAGCACGATGAAAGCCGGTATTCCGATCAAAGACATCTTGATGTTCATGAGCGCATCTCCCTTCAGTTCGTTGCAAACAGTCTGAAGCCAAGGGATGGAACAACCGTTCAGGTCCCCGCAGTCCATGGCTAGAGTTAAGGATATTCTGGAGGAGAGTGTGCCGCTTGAAGAGCGTATGAATTTCGATGTTTTTTTCATGAATTTTCATGATGAGTTATGATGTCAGGCATGATTTATCGATTCGAAAGTTTTGTGTTCGATCCGGATGCGGCCCGACTGTTTGATTCTGGCCAACCTGTCCAGCTTGAGCCCCAGGTCTTGAGCCTGCTGAAGTATCTTGTCGAGCACCGGGACCGCATCGTCTCCAAGGACGAGCTGATCGACGAAATCTGGCAGGGGCGCGTCGTCTCCGACGCGGCACTTAACACGCGCATCCGCGCGGTTCGCAGAGCGCTGGGCGACGATCACGCACAGCAGCGGTTCCTGCGGACCTATCCCAAGCGGGGCTTTCAGTTTGTGGCCGAGACTGACTGTCTCGAAGCGGACGACGAAGCCGACGCTCCGGATATGGCGCCTCAGGCGTCGGCCCTTCGCCGGGCCTGGGTCTGGGTGGGTCCGGCTATCCTGGTCCTCATGCTGGGGGGGCTGGGCGCCGTGTGGTGGCTGGATGACGGCGAGATTACTGAAACCGTGCTGCCGCTGCCGGCCAAGCCCTCTATTGTCGTCCTGCCGTTCGACAATCTCTCCGGTGATCCCGACCAGGAATATTTCGCCGACGCCTTCACGGAAGACCTGATTACGGACCTGTCACGCATCCGAGGCGCCTTTGTCATCGCGCGTCGCACCTCCTTTACCTTCAAGGGACAGGCGGTGGATGTGAGGAACGTGGCCGCCGACCTGGGGGTTCGCTACGTCCTCGAAGGTAGCGTCCGGCGAGCCGGCGACCAGGTCCGCATCAATGCCCAGCTCATCGATGGCCAGACCCGGAGTCACCTCTGGTCGGATCGGTACGACCGTGCCTTGACGGATGTGTTCTCGGTGCAGGACAACGTGACGGGACAGATCGCCGCAGTGCTCAAGGCCGAGCTGCGAGAGGCGGAGAGTCAGAGACAACGGCCGACGGCAAGCCTCGAAGCCTGGGACTACGCATTGCGAGGCAATGTGCTGCTGTTCAACCCCGAGAGTGCCGAGGATTTTCAGGATGCCAAGGCGCTATTGGACAGAGCCGTGGAGCTCGACCCCGGTATCGCCTCGGCATGGAGCGGACTGGCGTTCGTCCATTTCGTGGCGAGCACGCGTCCCATCCCCGGCATCTCGGCGCCGAACTCGAAAGACCTGTCTTTGGAAGCGGCACAGCGGGCCGTATCGCTCGACCCGAAGGACGCCGAAGGACATTGGATGATCGGTGTGGGGTATGCCCGGAACGGGCAGCCGGAACGCGGCCTGGCTTCATGCAACACCGCAATGGCGCTCAATCCCAACAACGACTGCGCTTATGTGTGCGCCGGATTGACGACCATGGCGTTGGGAAAGCCGGCCGAAGCCCTGCCGCATTTTCGACACTCGCTGCGCCTGAATCCGAGGTTCCGGCCGTCCACGAAGTTTACCTACCTGGGGCTCGCCTATTTGCACAACGGACAGGATACGGAAGCCATCACCGCACTGAACCAAGCCATCGCCGGTTCACCCAACGATCCAACGGCGAACTTTGCCTTGGCGTCCGCCCTGGCCTTGAACGGCCGCGTGGCAGAGGCGCGTGTCGCGCTTGAAAAATCCATGGCCCTGGCTTACAGCGACCGAACCACGATCCAGACGCTGCGCGCCAGCCACTCCTGGATGGGCCCGGGGTTTGAGCGCGTCCTCGAAGGCCTCCGTCTCGCCGGCATGCCTGAGCAGTAATCCGGTGATTTTACAAGAGGCACGCCGATCGTGGCGCTGCTCGCCTGCTACAGCGGCACGCCGGAGGAGGGCGAGGCGGCGGTCGCGCCGATCAAGGCGTTCGGCCGGCCCATCGGCGACGTGCTGGTGCGCAGGCCCTATGCGCAGATGCAGAAGCTGCGCGACGGGCTGATGCAAAAGGGGTGAATTGGCCACGAGGCCTCAATGGTATCGAGGCGCCAACCAGTAGGGCCCGCGAGAGATCGCGGGCCCTTTGGTTTTCATGGCGGCGGCACTGGTCAGTCGGCGCAGGCCGCCGTGCGGAAGTGCTCCCAGGCGTGGTGGTAGAGTACGCCGGTGTTGGGCAAGACGGGGACGGGAGCTTCGAGCGGGAACTCAGGCGTCGCCCCCCAGGGCCTGATCGAGGTCGTCGATCAGGTCGTCGATGTCTTCGATGCCCACCGAGAGCCGGATCAGCCCGCCCTCGATGCCGAGCCGCTCGCGGGTCTCGGCGGGCACGGAGGCGTGGGTCATGATGCCGGGGTGCTCGATCAGGCTCTCCACCCCGCCCAGGCTCTCGGCCAGGGAGAACAGCCGGCAGCGCTCCAGCACGCGCCGCGCCGCCGGTTCGCCGCCGCGCACCACCAGCGAGAGCATGCCGCCGAAGTCGCTCATCTGGCGCCGGGCCAGGGCGTGCTGGGGATGGCTGGCCAACCCCGGGTAGAGGACCCGCTCCACGGCGGGATGGGCCTCCAGCCAGGCGGCCAGCGCCCGGGCGTTCTCGCAGTGCTGGCGCATGCGCAGCACCAGGGTCTTGAGTCCGCGCAGGGCGAGGAAGCTGTCGAAGGGCCCGGCGATGCCGCCCACGGCGTTGTGGAGGAAGGCCAGGCGCTCGGCGAGCTCGTCGTCGGCGACCACCGCGACCCCACCGACGATATCGGAGTGGCCGCCCAGGTACTTGGTGGTGGAGTGCACCACGATGTCGAAGCCGAGCTCCAGGGGGCGCTGCAGCACCGGGCTGGCGAAGGTGTTGTCCATCACGCTGATCAGGCCGTGGTCGCGGGCGAAGGCGGCGACCCGCTCCAGGTCGACGAGCTTGAGCAGCGGGTTGCTGGGCGACTCCACCCAGAGCATGCGGCTGTTGTCGTGCAGGGCGATGTCCAGCGCCTCCTCGAGGCTCAGGTCGACGTAGCTGAAATCGAGCCCGGCGGAGCGCCGGCGGACGTTCTGGAACAGGCGGTAGGAGCCGCCGTAGAGGTCGTCCATGGCGATCACATGGCTGCCGTGGTCGAGCAGTTCCAGTACGCAGGCCGTGGCCGCCATGCCGGAGGCGAAGGCGAAGCCCGCCGTGCCGCCTTCCAGGTCGGCCAGGCAGCGCTCGAGTGCCAGGCGGGTAGGGTTGCCGCTGCGCGAGTACTCGAAGCCCTGGTGGTGGCCGGGGCTCGCCTGCACATAGGTGGAGGTGGCGTAGATCGGCGTCATGATGGCCCCGGTGCTGGGGTCCGGCGCCTGGCCGGCGTGGATGGTCCGGGTCGCCAGCCGATGCTGTCCATTCCGCTTGTCGTCGTTCATGCATCCCTCCTCAAGGTTTCGTCTGAAAAGCAGCCGAGCGATGGTCAGACAAGGCAAAAATCAGCGAAAAGGCGGAGTTTACGGGGGTGTAAATGAGTACTTTGAGCTGATTTTTAACGCCGTATGGGCGAGCGCAGGCAGTTTTCAGACAAACCTTAGTCGATCCGCCGTCGCAGATAGTTCAGCAGGTCGATCCGCGTGATCAGGCCATGGAAGCAGTCGCCCTCGGTGACGATGGCGACGTGGTCCTCCTCGAACACCGCCACCAGCTCGTCGAGGCTGGCGCCGGGGGTGAGCTCCTGGAGCTGGGTGATCATCGCCTCGGACACCGGCGACGTGAAATGGTCCTCGTGGCCGTACACCGCCATCAGCACGTCCGACTCGTCGATGATGCCGACCACCCGGTCGCCCTCCATGACCGGCAGTTGGGAGACATCGTAGAGCTTCATGCGCGCGTAGGCGGTGGTCAGCGGCTCGTCGGGCGCCACCACGACGGTGTCGTGCTCGGCATAGGGGTGGCGGATCAGGTCGCGCAGGTCGCCGTAGTGGTGGCGCTCGATGAAGCCCTGGTCCTCCATCCAGTGCTCGTTGAACATCTTGGAGAGGTACTTGTTGCCGGTGTCGCAGACGAAGGTCACCACCCGCTTGGCCTGGGTCTGGGCGCGGCAGTAGCGCAGCGCCGCCGCCAGGCAGGTGCCGGTGGAGGTGCCGCCCAGGATGCCCTCGCGGCGCAGCAGTTCGCGGCCGCACAGCAGACTCTCCCTGTCGCTCACGGTGATCGCCTGGCGCACACGGGAGAGATCGGCGATGGGCGGTACGAAGTCCTCGCCGATCCCCTCGATCAGCCAGCTGCCGCTCTCGGTGCTGAGCTGGCCGGTGCGCACGTACTCGGCCAGCACCGAGCCCTCGGGGTCGGCGAGGATCAGTTCCACCTCGGGGGCGGCCTTGGCGAAGCAGCGCGACAGGCCGGTCATGGTGCCGGCCGAGCCCACGCCGCACACCACGGCGTCGAGGCGCTGGTGCATCTGGCGCAGGATCTCCGGGCCGGTGCCCCGTTCGTGGGCCAGGGGATTGGCGGGGTTACCGAACTGGTTGACGAACACCGCGCCGGGCGTCTCCCGGGCGATGGCCGCGGCCTTGTCCTGATAGTACTCGGGGTGGCCCTTGGCCACGTCCGAGCGCGTCAGCACCACCTCGGCGCCCATGGCCTTGAGGTTGAAGATCTTCTCGCGGCTCATCTTGTCGGGGATCACCAGGAGCACGCGGTAGCCCTTCTGCTGCGCCACCAGCGCCAGGGCCAGGCCGGTATTGCCGGCGGTGCCCTCGACCAGGGTGCCGCCGGGCTGGAGCTTGCCCGAGGTCTCGGCGGCCTCGATCATCGATAGCCCGATGCGGTCCTTGATCGAGCCGGTGGGGTTCATGTTCTCCAGCTTCAGGTAGAGCTCGCAGGGGCCGGTGTCCAGATTGGCGACCCGTACCATCGGCGTGTTGCCGATGAGGTCCATGGCATTGGCTAGCGGTTGCATGGGGGCCTCCGGTAATCGGTTCCTTCTATAAGGATCAGTGTAGGAGGCCCGGAGGTGTCGGTCCGGAATGCCAGTGGGCTCGGGGGAATCGACAAGCCAACTTTGTCGTGTTCGTACTCAGCCGTTGCCCATGAGTAGCTGGTGGAGTCGGCACAGGAGCCTTGCGGGACGCTGCGTGGCACCTTGCATGTCTCGGCGAGTGCCACGATCGGGACCTATCAATTGCCGCCACTGGCCGGTCGATTCCTCGAACGGCACCCGGAAGCCGATCTTCATCTACGCCTGCAGAATACCCACGACGTCATGGCCGATCTTCAGCGCTTCGAGGCCGACCTGGGACTCATCGAGGGGCAGTGCATCGAGTCGCGGCTGCGTAGCCAGGTGTGGCACCACGATGAAATGGTCGCTGTCTGTGCGCCGCAGCATCCGCTGGCCGGCAAGCATCATGTCTCGGATGTGGATCTGCAGACGGCGCAGTGGATTCTGCGAGAACCTGGTTCGGGGTCGCGCTCGGTATTCGAGGCAGCCATTCGCCACCATGTTCGAGCGATTGCAGGTGCGTATGGAACTGGATCAGCACGAAGCCATCAAGCAGGCCGTGCGAGCGGGGTTCGGGCTGGGATGCCTGTCGCGGTTGAGCGTTTGCGGCGAGCTCGATAGGGGGGAACTGGTGAGTTTGGACAGCGACCTGGCCTTGACTGGTACTTTTCGCTCGTATGGCACCCCGGGCGTTACCAGAGCCCGCTATGGCAGGCGTTCAAGGTGTCCCTGCTTGAGTCGTGAGTGGTGGAGGGTTGGGCTCGGCTCTCCCGATAGCCTGCTAAGGCGTTGATCATGGAGGGAGCTGACGACTGTTCAATTAATTTGATGTGAATCGCCAAATATTTATCATTTGAACTCATGCATTGCTCGGGCGACTCTTCCCCTACCAGAGACAAGATCGCTGAGACAGGTGACGCTCTGCTCCCATTGGCGACGAAGTAGCGAAGGAGCCTGGAAATGAATATGTCTGAGGCCAGCATCATTGAATATGAGCCTGTGAAAGAGTCGGCAGGGAATGAAAAAAAGACGCTGAAGGTGATTCTGCGTTCGATTATTTATCTCGCGGAGGGCATCAAGAGTTTTGAGTTTGTCGCGCCGGACCGTGGGGAACTCCCATCTTTCATTGCTGGCTCGCACATCGATGTCCATCTTCCCGGTGGTGTCATTCGTCAATATTCGCTCTGCAATCCTCCTTCTGATACGCAGCGATATGTAGTAGCTGTGTTGAGAGAGGCAAATGGTCGTGGTGGATCCATCGCCATGCATGATCGGCTCTCTCCCGGAGACGAGGTAACCATCTCGATACCTCGAAACCACTTCTCCCTAGCGGACGATGCCAAGCGGCACATTTTCGTTGCGGGAGGAATCGGCATTACGCCCATCATGTCGATGCTGGCCGAGGCCGTTTCCCGCCATGAGCCGTTTCATCTCTACTACTGTACGCGCACCCCAGAGAGAACCGCCTTCATTGAAGAACTTCAAGCGTACATCTCCGCGGGGCAGGCCACCCTGCACCACGATGGGGGCGATCCTCATGCCGGCCTGGACCTGCCAGAGATCTTGGGACAGTACCGAACCGGTGATCATCTCTACTACTGTGGACCGTCGGGCTTCATGGATGCCGTAGAGGCGGCAGCGACTCACTGGGCACCGGGGACCGTGCATTATGAGCGCTTTTCTGCCTCGACGGTGAGCGCGGTCAATGAGCCATCCGAAAGCCTATCTCAGAGTTTCGATGTGAAGCTGGAAAGAACGGGCGAGGTCTTCCATGTGGCAGCAGGAAAAACCATTGTCGAAGTGCTGAAGGATAATGGCGTGATTGTCGATGTATCATGCGAAGAAGGGTATTGCGGAACTTGCATGACGCGTTATCTGGAGGGAAGCCCCATCCATAATGACACGGTTCTTGATGATCAGGATCGGCAGGATTACATCATGGTCTGTTGCGCCAGGTCGAATGGTGGTTGTCTCGTGCTGGATCTCTGAGTAGTACTCGATAGTGCTGGTCGAGAATTGAATCAATTACAAAAATTTTGGTGAGGAGTGTTGTATGTCTGCATTCGAATATGTGGCTAATTGCTGGTATCCGATCGGATTTTCCTGGGAGTTCAAGCCAGGAGAACTTCAAGGCCATAAAGTTGCCAACAAACCCATCGTCATGTGGCGGACTCAAGAGGGTGAGGTCGTGGCGTTTGATGACCGCTGCTGCCACAAGCGCTTCCCCTTGTCGGAGAGCAAGTTGCTGGAGAGTGGGGTCGTCGAGTGTGCCTATCATGGGCTTTGCTACGATGCGACCGGGCAGTGTGTCGCCATTCCTTCCCTTCCCGATGGCCCGATACCGCCACAGGCCAAGCTTCGGGTGGTGCCCGTGCAAGAGCAGGACGCTGTCGTCTGGGTGTGGCCAGGAGATCCTTCCAAGGCCGAGACCGTGCGTCCGCCACGAACTCCCGAGGTGATTGACGATGATCGTGTTGCCGTGGGTTCCCCGGAACCGCTCCACGTGCCCGCGAATTATCTGCTCCTGATCGAAAACCTGCTGGACATCACTCATTTCTATCCACTGCACGACGGCAATATCGGTGACAAGGAGAACAGCGCCATTCCCATCAAGCTGGAGGAAGGAGTCGACGGCGGTTATAGCTATGTGAAGACGATCCGGGAGACCGAGAACTACCGCCAACCGCCCTACCTGCGCGAGTGGTTCTTGTACGACGAAGTGGATCGCATGCATACGCACTGCATGGTGAGCCCCGGTCTCACACGCGTGGAGATGCGTGTCGCGCCGCCGGGGCAGTTGGGTACCGACGCCGAGCGCGGTTACGTATTGCTGCACCTGCACATGCCGGTTGATGCGGGCAATCTCGTGTGGCGCTGGAACGTATCCTGCCGCAAGGGCCATACCCCACTCAGTGACCCCGCTACACCTACCGCCCACAAGGTCGCGGAAATGTTTCCAGAGGTGGTCGCACAGGACCAGTGGGCATTGGAGCGTCAGCAGAAGATGTTCGCCTACCCCGATGACGGCTATTCGGAACTGTTCCTCAAGCCGGACAAGGCGTTGCGCCGTGCTCGCCAGATCCTGATGGCGATGCAGCGGCAGGAACGTTCTCCAGAGCCAGAAACCATCAGAACCGTGCAAGCCTAGGCAGATCTGAGACTCACGCCTCGGCTTAGGCTGGCCGGGGCGATCCTCAATATATAAGGAAGCAGCAATGAGTAATGAGAACCTTCTCGACGGCGTGCGTGTCCTGGAGTTCGGGCAGATCGCGGCAGGGCCTTTCACAGGCTCGCTGCTCGCGGATCTCGGAGCCGATGTGGTCAAGGTCGAGCGGCCGGGTGGAGGTGACGGGATGCGGGAGTGGCCACCGCAAACCGCCAATGCCGGTGGCGTGACCTTCAGTGAAAACTTCGCGTCGGTGAACCGCAACAAGCGCAGCATTGCCCTGGATATCAAGGACGAAGCGGATCGTGAAGCGCTCCATGAGCTCTGCCGGCAAGCCGATGTCGTCGTCGAGAACTTTCGCCCGGGAGTGATGGCCCGTAACGGTTTCGACTACGAGCGGCTAGCGAAGCTCAACCCTGGACTGATCTTCTGCTCCATCAGCGGTTATGGGCAGACGGGACCGTATGCCGGTAAGGGGGCCTTCGATGTCACCATCCAGGCCATGAGTGGGTTGATGAGTGTCACCGGCGAAGAGCACGGCGGACCGATCAAGTGTGGAGTACCGGTCGGCGATTTCTGTGCCGGGCTTTATGCCGCCTATGCCATCGTCGCGGCGTTGCTGAAACGACAGCAAACCGGCAGGGGAACCTGTATCGACTGTTCGATGCTGGGTAGCCTCATTGGTGTGGCGGCGTTGCAGACCAGTGAGTATTTCGGCACCGGACGTTCAGGCAGGCGCATGGGGTCCGCTCACCCGCGCAACGCTCCCTACCAGGCCTTCAAGGCGTCCGATGGCTATTTTGTGATTGCCGCCGGTAACGACAAGCTCTGGCGTGAGGTCTGCGCCGCTGTCGGCCAGCCGCAATTGGCCGAGCGTCCGGAATTCCAGAGCCAACTGCTCAGGGCAAGGAATCAAGACGAGCTGACGGAAATACTCGAAGCGACCTTTCGCACCGAAACGGCGGGCTACTGGCTGGCCGAGATGGAGAGTCGGGGAGTGCCGGCTAGCCCGATCAACAGCTACGCCGACGTTCTCCAGGATCCACAGGTCGAACATATGGGGCTAATCAAGGAGTTGGAGCTGCCGAATGGTGTCAAAACCAGAACCACAGGGTTTCCGATATCGATGGCGGGCTTCGATTTTTCCATCAGACGCCCGCCGCCAGGACTGGGTGAGCATACTGAAGAGGTCTTGAACGAGTGGTGCTGTCGGCAGCCGACCCTGGCCCAGGGCTGACAAACGCAAGCCTCGTGTATGACAAACAAAGCAGGAGAAGAAGATGACACTGGTTGACACATGGCGTAACGGCGCTGTGGCCGGGATTCGCATGAATCGTCCTGACAGGGCGAATGCGTTGAGCGCGGAGCTAGTCGAGGCATTGTTGACAGCTATCAATGAAGCCATCGACTCGGGGGCACGTATTCTGGTGCTTTCCGGTAACGGTGCGACATTCTGTGGCGGGTTCGATCTATCCACCCTGGAGCAGGAAAATGACGCATCGCTGATGTATCGCTTCTTGCGTATTGAATTGCTGCTTCAGGCGCTGCACTACGCCCCACTGTATACCGTCGCCCTGGTACATGGAGCGGTCTCGGGGGCCGGAGCCGACTTGGCGGCAGCATGCTCGCGGCGCATCGCCGCGCCGAGGAGTTCGTTACGTTTTCCCGGCATTCGCTTTGGTGCCGCGCTCGGTACCCGTCGCCTGATGGAGCTGGTGGGCGCCAGGGCACGTGCAATTCTCCTCGAGCAGGAGCGGATCGATGCCGAAGAGGCACTGCGTATCGACCTGATCGATCGAATCGCGGAACTGGACGAATGGGATGCTATTGTCGAGCGACTGAGTCGCGATATCGCCGCGGTGCCGACGGAGTCAGCTCGACAGGTGATGCAGATCGATATCGACCAAGGTGATCGAGATCTGGGGCTTCTGGTACGTTCCATCGCCGAACCCGGACTCAAGCAACGCATGCAGGAATATTGGCTGGCTATGAAGGCAGCGCGAGCCGAGCGTTTGCCACGGGCAGGTACTGTGGGATCATAGCCAATCGTAGAACCAACCCTGATGAGGAGAAATACCAGCCCATGTAGAATGTTATCGCCTGGGAGAGAGAAACGGTAAGTCGTTATCAAGCCTGACGATCAGTAAATGCATGCTCTTTGATTACAAGACCAACGCACGATAGTGCAAAGGAGCGCTGCCATGCTACAAGTACTCGGTGCTTTCTGTGTTCGATTGTCACAGAAGTACATTCCCAATCCTCTGATATTTGCCATCATTTTGTCCATGATTGTCTATATCCTGGGCATTACCATGACCGATACGGGCCCCTTTCAAATGGTCGAGTATTGGTATGATGGATTCTGGAACCTGTTGACATTTGGAATGCAGATGGTGGCGCTTCTGCTGTTCGGCTATGTGCTTGCGACATCGCCACCGATACGTCGTATTGTCGCCTGGGCGGCACGTTTTCCCCGCAATGGCGGGCAAGCGATCCTGTTGATCTGCACCCTTGCCATGGTCTTTGCCTATCTCAATTGGGGATTGGGCTTGATCGTCGGAGCCATTGCGGCGCGGGAGGTCTGTAAGCAGGCCAAACAGCGGGGAGTCAAGGTGCATTATCCATTGGCTGCGGCTGCCGGCTTCGCTGGTTTGATGATCTTCGCGGGAGGCTTCTCCGCTTCGGCGCCTTTGGTCATGAATACCGAAGGGCACTTCCTCTTTGACCAGTATGGCCTGGTGCCGATAACCGAAACCATCCTGGCTCCCTATAATTTCATTATCGTTCTGACCTGGATGCTGATTATTCCTTTCGTCTATCGCGCCATGCATCCCCCGATGAATGAAATCGAGGAAATCGTCATCAGCGATGATGAAGCAGGAAAGTCGGCCGATGCCGCTTCGGCGACAACAGCCAGTGAGCGCAGTCCAGGAACGGCATCAACCTATCATCGGGAAGCTCAGTCGGCAGAAAGCGATGGCTTGGGTTTTGCCGTCGCTGGTATAGATGAAGGAGGGGTGGCAACGGCAGTTAATTCCAGCAATTGGGATGATTTTAATGTCGCAGAAAAACTGGAAAATGCACCTTTCCTTACCTGGATCGTTGCTGTGGCCGGTGTCAGCTATCTCCTTTATTATTTCGCAACGAACGGGTTTGATCTTAATCTCAACATCGTCAACTTTACCTTGCTGATCGCGGGGATGTTGGCCTACAAGACCCCGATCGCGTATGTGAAAGCAGTCGATGAGGGGGTTCGCTCCTGCGGCCAGTTGGTGCTCCAGTTCCCGTTTTATGCCGGTATTCTCGGAATGATGGCGAGTTCCGGTCTGGTGACGCTGTTTGCGGGCTGGCTGATCTCCATCTCCAACGCCTATACCTTCCCCGCTGCCGCCATGATCAGTGGCGCACTCGTCAACCTCTTCGTGCCCTCCGCTGGTGGACAATGGGCTATCCAGGGCCCGATGTTGCTGGAGGCATCAGAGGCATTGGGGGTCGATCTAGGCCTGACCGTGATGGCGTTTACCTACGGTGACCAGCTCACCAACGGTATCCAGCCGTTCTGGATGTTGCCCCTGCTGGGTGTCACCATGTTGAAGGCACGTGAAATTCTTGGTTACACCTCGGTGGTCATGCTGGTGGCATTCTTTATCTTTGCGCTTGGCCTGACATTTCTTCCTCCACTCTTCCTGTAATCTGATACGGCGTTACCATAAGAGGTGCCCGGGATGCTCCCGGGCACTTTTGCAATGAAAAGTTGTCAGGTAAGGAAGTGTGGTGCGATGTCCGTGCAGGAGCGGGGTGCTAATGAAGCTTCAACAACTTGAAACATTTTTCTGGGTGGTGAGACTAGGAAGTTTTTCGGCGGCGGCAACTCGCTTACATGCGACGCAGTCAACGATCTCGATGCGGATTCGCGAGCTGGAGAAAAGCCTTGGCGTGGAGCTGTTCGACCGCTCGCAGCGTAGTGCCAAGCTGACTCCTAAAGGCAGTGAGCTCATGGGGTATGCAGAGCGTCTCCTGGACATGGCGACCGAGCTGGAGCACCGGATTTCGGCACCGGATGCCATTGCCGGTGAAGTACGATTAGGTGTCGCCGAAGTCGTTTCGATTACCTGGTTGCCAGAGTTGGTGAAATTGATATCGAAAACTTATCCAAGAGTTCGGCTGGAAATCAATGAGGGGCTGACTTCGGAGCTGATGAGTGGGATGCAGGATGGTTCGATTGACCTTGTCTTGGCGCCAGGGCATGTTCCGACGCAAAATGCCAGCGCGCGCTCGCTCGGCGTGGTCGAGTTCGCTTGGATGGCCAGCCCAGAGTTGGGTCTTGGGGAGCGTTCCTATACTCCAGGAAAGTTGGCCGAATTTCCGATCATCGGGTTGAAGTCAGGCTCGTACCACTATTCCGGGATCCACGACTGGTTCCGGCGTGAGAATGTACGTTGCAGTTATCTCGCCCAATGCAAAAGCATGGCGGTAGCAGCATCGATGACAGTAGCGGGATTGGGAGTTTCGTTTCTCCCCATTCGTTGCTACCAGCGAGAAATTGATTGCGGAAAGCTCGAGATTGTCAAATCGGTCTCACCGCTGCCGGCTGTGGAGTTCATCTCGGCGTTGTCGCTCGGTGAGCTAAATCCTTTAGCGACGAGAGTGGCGGAACTTGCGGAACAGGTTACCGATTTCGATCGAAGTGGCATCAATGAAGGGAAGATAGGATGATTACCGGCCCTATCTCGATTAAAAGGGCGTCAAGCGTTATTGGTTTGAGAATATTTTGTCTTCAAGCAGGGTTTGGCGTATATGAATATTGCACGGACTGCGTAGCCATCTCATCCCGGTCAAGCAAGCACTAGGGTCGGGTCTTGGTTCATTTGCCCCCAGTGTCAGGATGAGTGTCGTGCCCTCTGATACCCTGTTCTTAGAAACCGACCAAGGGGCAATTCAGCGGAACTCGTTGGCGCCCTTGTGATGTGGTGTGACGCCTTGGTGTCCTCAGTATCGTTGAAACCAGGTTGATCTGAGGCTCGATGCCGGCGAGTGATCGAGGCTTACCCTGAGATGCCCTGGTCGAAGGGTGGGACATCAGGCTTCCGCCGGGAGGAGGTGTCATTGGCGAGAGCGACATTCTCGGAACGATGATCGAGGCCTGCGCAGGACGCGAAGCCTGCGAAGGGACTACCCTTTTCAAGGGCGCGGGCATCGCGCCCCAGGAGTTCTGTGTCACCGCCTGACCCTGAAGACCGTTGGCGCCACCCGAGCCGGGCCGCCTAATCTACGAATAGCCTTTCGACAAGAACAACAGCATCCGGACCGGCGCTTCGACGCTACGTGTCGGGTGACAAGAGGATCGATCATGAGTGAAGTTACCATGCGCCACCATGGCACTGTGAGCGGATCGCGCGCGCGCGTCCGTGCCCACTATGCGGCCGACGAGGCCGAGGTGCTGCGTGGGCTCGTCGAACGCATCAGGCTGTCGGAGGACGACCGCCGCAAGGTGGCCGCCGCCGGCGCCCACTATGTGGAACGCGTGCGCAAGGAGACGTCGCCCTCGATGATGGAGGCGTTCCTGGCCGAATACGGGCTCTCGACCGCCGAGGGGGTCGGCCTGATGTGCCTGGCCGAGGCGCTGCTGCGCGTCCCCGACGCGGAGACCATCGACGATCTGATCCACGACAAGATCGAGCCCTCCGACTGGGGCGCGCACCTGGGCAAGTCCTCGTCGTCGATGGTCAATGCCTCGACCTGGGCGCTGATGCTGACCGGCAAGGTGCTGGAGGAGGATCCCAAGGGCCCGGTGCGGGCGCTGCGCGGCCTGGTGCGCCGGATGGGCGAACCGGTAGTGCGCACCGCGGTCGGCCAGTCGATGAAGATCCTCGGCCGCCAGTTCGTGCTCGGCCAGACCATCGAGGAGGGCATGAAGCATGCCCGCGAACTCGAGAAGCAGGGCTACACCTACTCCTACGACATGCTGGGCGAGGCGGCGCGCACCGACGCCGATGCGCGGCGCTATCACCAGGCCTACGCCAAGGCGATCGCCGCCATCGCCGAGCAGGCCAAGGGCGACGTGCGTTCAAGCCCCGGGATCTCGGTGAAGCTATCGGCGCTGCATCCGCGCTATGAATTCACCCACCGCGACACGGTGATGAGTGAGCTCGTGCCGCGTGCGCGGGAACTGGCCCGTCAGGCGGCCAAGGCCAATATCGGCTTCAACATCGACGCCGAGGAACAGGACCGGCTGGACCTGTCGCTCGACGTGATCGAGGCGCTGCTGGCCGACCCCGGCCTCGCCGGCTGGGATGGCTTCGGGGTCGTGGTGCAGGCCTACGGGCGCCGTGCCGCGCCGGTGATCGAGGCGCTCTACGACCTCGCCGAGCGCCTCGACCGCAAGATCATGGTGCGGCTGGTGAAGGGTGCCTACTGGGACACCGAGATCAAGCTGGCCCAGGAGATGGGCGTCGCGACCTTCCCGGTCTTCACCCGCAAGGTCAACACCGATGTCAGCTACATGGCCTGCGCGCAGCTGCTGCTCGACCGGCGCGACCGCATCTACCCGCAGTTCGCCACCCACAACGCCCATACCTGTGCCGCCGTGGTGGCCATGGCCGGCGACGACAAGGAGAGCTACGAGTTCCAGCGCCTGCACGGCATGGGCGAGTCGCTGCACCACATCGTCAAGCAGTCGGAGGGCACGCGGTGCCGGATCTACGCCCCGGTCGGTGCGCATCGTGACCTGCTGGCCTACCTGGTGCGCCGCCTGCTGGAGAACGGGGCGAACTCCTCGTTCGTGAACCAGGTGGTGGACGACTCGATTCCCCCGAGCGAAGTCGCGAAGGACCCGGTGGCCGAGATGCAGCGCCTGGGCGACGCCATCGCCAGCCCGTTGATCACACCGCCCGGCGAACTCTTCGCGCCCGAACGGAAGAACTCCCGCGGCTTCCGGATCAACGAACCCGCCTCGATCCTGCCATTGCTGGCGGCCCGCGAGGCCTTCGCCGACACCACCTGGACCGCCGCGCCCATGCTCGCCGGTAACCCGGCGCCGCAGGGGCCGGCGCGCGATGCCCTGTCTCCCGCCGACGGCTCGCGCGTGGTCGGCCAGGTGCATGAGGCGACCCCGGCCGAGGTGGCGGCCGCGCTCGATGCCGCCCAGGACGGCTGCCGCGACTGGTCGGCACGGCCGGTGGCCGAGCGCGCCGAGGTGCTGCGCCGTACCGCCGATCTCTACGAGGAGCACATCGCCGAACTGACCGTGATCGCGACGCGCGAAGCCGGCAAGATGATCCTCGATGGCATCGCCGAGGTGCGCGAGGCGGTGGATTTCCTGCGCTTCTACGCCAACGAGAGCGAGCGGCTGGAGGCGGAAGCACCCGGCGGCGCCCGCGGCGTCTTCGTCTGCATCAGCCCGTGGAACTTTCCGCTCGCCATCTTTACCGGCCAGATCGCGGCGGCGCTGGCGGCCGGCAACGCGGTGCTCGCCAAGCCCGCCGAGCAGACGCCGCTGATCGCCGCCCGCGGCGTCGAACTGATGCGCGAGGCCGGGCTGCCGGAGGCGGCGCTGCAACTGCTGCCCGGCGACGGGCCGACGGTGGGCGGGCCGCTGACCAGCGATCCGCGGATCGCCGGCGTCTGCTTCACCGGCTCGACCGAGGTGGCGCAGATCATCCACCAGGCCCTGGCGAGGAATGCCGGGCCGGAGGCGGTGCTGATCGCCGAGACCGGCGGGCTGAACGCCATGATCGTGGACTCGACGGCGCTGACCGAGCAGGCGGTGCGCGACATCCTGATCTCGTCGTTCCAGTCGGCCGGCCAGCGCTGTTCGGCGCTCAGGATGCTGTATGTCCAGGAAGAGGCGCGCGAGCGGCTGCTGACGATGCTCGACGGGGCGATGGACGCGCTCGTCATCGGCGATCCCTGGAACACCGACACCGACGTCTCGCCGGTGATCGACGCCGAGGCCCAGGCCGACATCAGGGCCTATGTGGCGGCGCAACAGCAGGCCGGCAAGGTGTTGAAGACGCTGCCCGCGCCGGACGATGGCACCTACGTCACGCCGGCCGTGGTCGAGGTCGGGGGCATCGAGGATCTCGAGCGCGAGATCTTCGGCCCGGTCCTGCACGTGGCCACCTTCAAGGCGCGGGACATCGACAGGGTGGTCGACGCGATCAACGCCAGGGGCTACGGGCTGACCTTCGGCCTGCATACCCGCATCGACGACCGCGTGCAGCAGATCGTCGAGCGGATCCATGTCGGCAATATCTACGTCAACCGCAACCAGATCGGTGCCATCGTCGGCTCCCAGCCGTTCGGCGGCGAGGGCCTCTCGGGCACCGGGCCCAAGGCTGGCGGCCCGCTCTACGTCAACCGCTTCCGCCGCACCGCCGCCACCGAGCGCCATGCGGCCCCCCAGGGCGACGCCGTGACACTCGGCGATCTCCAGGCGGCCCTCGATGGCCTGGACGCGCGCAACTGGGCGGCGCGTCCCGATCGGGTCGAGGTGCTGCGCAAGGCGCTCTCCGGCAAGCGCGGCGTGATCCGCAAGGCGCTCGCCGAGACCGCGGCCCTGGACCTGACGCCGCAGACGCTGCCCGGGCCGACGGGGGAAAGCAACCGGCTGTCGTTCTATCCCAAGGGCCCGGTGCTGTGCCTCGGGCCGACGCTCGACATCGCCGTCGCCCAGGCAGTGCAGGCGCTCGGGGCGGGCTGTGCGACGGTGCTCGTCGCGCCTGGCGCGGCGCAGGCCGTGCAGCCGCTGAGAGAGGCCGGGGCGCCCGTCGCCGCGCTCGACGGCACCGTCGCGGCCGAGACGCTGAGTGCGGTCGAGGGCATTGCCGCCGTGGCCGCGGCCGGCGCCAGCGACTGGACTCGCGACCTGCGCCTCGCCCTCGCTGAGCGCGACGGCCCCATCGTGTCGCTCGAGACCCAGACCATTGCGCCGGAACGCTACGTGGTGGAACGCCATCTGTGCATCGATACCACCGCCGCGGGCGGCAACGCCAGCCTGCTGGCGACGGCCGAATAGGCTCGCCGGGGCTGTCGGGCGGGCGGCGCGTCAGCCAGGTGGTCTTGCCGGCTGGCGAGAGGCCGATTGGCGGAGAAGGCGGCCTGCAATGTCCTGGACGCGGCGGGATGGGGCTGCCTATGGTGTCAATGGCGGCGGCCATCGGGTAGAGGTCGCCGATCGCCACGAGGGCAACCATGCGCATACGTCCGGCGGCGGGCCAGGATTGGCACGCCATCCTGGAGATCAACGCCGAAGGGCTGCCGGGCGTCGCTCGGCTCGATGCCCGGGAGCTGGCGTGGTTCGCCCGTCATGCGGCGCATTGCCTGGTTGCAGCGTCGGGCCCTGGGGTCAGCGGCTATCTGCTGGCTCTGGCACCCGTGGCGTCCTACCCGGGCGAGGAGTTCGGCTGGTTCCGGGTCCGCTACGCCGACTTTCTCTACGTCGACCAGGTGGCCGTGGCCTCGGCCATGCGCGGCCGTGGTGTCGGCAAGGCGCTCTATGGGGAGTTGATGAGCCTGGCCCGTCGCGAGGGCAGAAGCCACCTGCTGTGCGAGGTCAACCTCGAACCCGCGAACCCCGATTCCTTGCGCTTTCACGCCGGGCTTGGTTTTCGCGAGGTGGACACGTTGGCACTGGCCGATGGACGCGTGGTGAGCCTGCAGGAGCGGAAAGTGTAAGCCGAGGTGTTTCCGGGTGCCGTGCGGCAGGAAGATCAGGAAGATGAAGCCCGACACGATTCGCAGCACGCTGAGCACGCGCGGTGTCCATGCCTTCGGGAGTTCGAGGGTGCTCATCGGGGCGCTCCTTGCCCCGTGGGGATGGTGATATTCGCGCTGCGGTGGATCGGGCAGGCGGCGAGCCGCCGGCTATGCCTCCTCGCGCACCAGATCGATCAGGCTGCCGCTGCGGATCATGGCGATCTGGCGCTGTGACAGGCCGTGGTGCAGGGTGTAGTGCTCCGCCTTGGTCCGGTTGTGCAGCCTGACCGCGTCGCCGCTGTCGAGGGCGCCGAGCGGGTCGTCCAGGGCCAGTGTGTCCCCCTGGTCGATGCGCGCCAGGTCGTCGGGGTCGGCGAAGGTCAGCGGCACGACGCCGAAGTTGGCCAGGTTCTGCCTGTGGATACGGCCGTAGGAGAGGGCGCAGACCGCACGCAGCCCCAGGTAGCGGGGGGCGATGGCGGCGTGCTCGCGGCTCGAGCCCTGGCCGTAGTTGCGGCCGGCGACGAGGAAGAAACCGTCGCCGTCGAGCGCCCTGGCGCGCCGGCTGAAGTCGGGGTCGACGGCCCGGAACACGTACTCGGCGATGGCCGGGATATTGCTGCGCAGGGGCAGCACCTCGGCCCCGGCGGGCATGATCTCGTCGGTGGAGACGTCGTCACCCAGCTTCAGCAACACCGGGCCCGAGAAGCGGGCGGGAATGGGCTCGAACTCGGGCAGCGACTTGATGTTGGGCCCCTTGATCAGCGCCACCAGGCCGCTGTCCTCGGCGGGGGCGACGAGCATCTCGCGGTTGATCGCCAGCGGCTCGGGTTCCTCGACCCGGGGGTACGCCATGTCCAGCTCGCGCGGGTCGGTGATCCGGCCGGTCAGGGCGGAGGCGGTGGCGGTCTCCGGGCTGCACAGGAAGACCCGGTCCTCGGGAGTGCCGGAACGGCCCGGGAAGTTGCGCGGTACGGTACGCAGGCTGTTGCGCCCGGTGGCCGGTGCCTGGCCCATGCCGATGCAGCCGTTGCAGCCGGCCTGGTGCAGGCGGGCGCCGGCGCGGATCAGCCGCGACAGGTAGCCGTGGCTGGCAAGGTTCTCGAGGATCTGGCGCGACGTGGGGTTGACGTCGAAGGAGACGCCCGGCGCTATCTGGCGACCCTCGACCATCATCGCCGGCACGGCGAAGTCGCGAAAGCCCGGATTGGCCGAGGAGCCCACGTAGGCCTGGTAGATCTCCTCGCCGGCCACCTCGCGCACCGGCTTGACGTTGCCGGGGCTGCTTGGCAGGGCGATCAGCGGCTCGAGGGTGGAGAGGTCCAGCGCGACGTGTTCGTCGTAGTCGGCGTCGTCATCGGCGAGCAGTTCCTGCCAGGCGTCGCCACGCTCCTGGCGCTCCAGGAAACGCTTCACCTCGCCGTCCGAGGGGAACACCGAGGTCGTCGCGCCCATCTCGGTGCCCATGTTGGCGATCACGTGACGGTCCATGGCGGAGAGGGCCGCGAGGCCGGGGCCGTAGTACTCGAAGACCTTGCCGACGCCGCCCTTGACGCCGAAGCGGCGCAGCAGCTCCAGCACCACGTCCTTGGCGCTGACCCAGTCGGGCAACGCGCCGGTCACCTCCACCCCCACCACCTCGGGCATGTTGAGGTAGAGCGGTTTGCCGGCCATCGCCAGGGCCACTTCCAGGCCGCCGGCACCGGTGGCGAACATGCCCAGGGCTCCGGCGGCCGGGGTGTGGCTGTCCGATCCGACCAGGGTCTTGCCGGGCACGCCGAAGCGTTCCTGGTGGACCGGATGGCTGACGCCGTTGCCGGCCGGGCTGAACCAGGCGCCGAACTTGCGGCAGGCGCTCTGCAGGAACAGGTGGTCGTCGGGGTTCTTGAAGTCCTCCTGCAGGAGGTTGTGGTCGACGTACTGGGCCGAGAGCTCGGTGCGCACGCGGCCGACCTGCATGGCCTCGAACTCCAGCATCACCAGGGTACCGGTGGCGTCCTGGGTCAGGGTCTGGTCGATGGCCAGCCCGATCTCCTCGCCCGGCGCCATCCTGCCTGACAGCAGGTGGGACGCGATCAGCTTGCGGGTCACGTTGAGTCGTGTCATGACGCGCTCCCGTGGCGGTTTCGCCTTCAGTCTAGCAACCTGCGGAGCCGACCACGCCGAAGAAGCTCTTATACTGAGGGTAATGGCCAAGCGCCGACACCGAGGGGAAGGAGGCCATGCGACACCTGAACGTGGCCGTGCTGCTCGGTGATCCCCGCCTGCCGTATGCCTATGCCGTCGACGGGGTGTTCGGCAGCGAGGAGCTCGAGGCGGTGGAGCGGCTGCGTACCGCCCTGGAGCGTCTCCCCGGGTATCGCTTCAGCTACCTCGACGACCATGCCGCGCTGATCGATGACCTGCGCGACCGGCCGCCGGACCTGGCGTTGAACTTCTGCGACACCGGCTTTCGTAACGACTGGGAGCTGGAGCGCGATATCCCGGCACTGCTGGAAATCCTGGGCATCCCCTATACCGGCGCCGACCCCATGAGTATCAGCCTGACCACCGACAAGGCGCTGGTTCGGGCGCTGGCAGCGGGGCAGGGCATCGCCGTGCCCAACGAGACCTACGTAGAGCTCGCCGCCGACCCGCTGGTATTGCCGAGCATCTATCCCTGCCTGATCAAGCCCAACAGCAGTGGCGGCAGCTTCGGCATCACCCGCGACTGCGTGGTGCACGACGTCCTGGAGGCGGAGGCCTACCTGCGCTGGCTGGCCGGACAGCCTGCGGTGGCCGATGCGCTGATCCAGGACTTCCTCACCGGGGCCGAGTACACGGTCGGGCTGATCGGCAATCCGTCGACCGGCTTCACGGTATTGCCGCCGCTGCAGATCGACTACACCGCCCTCGACCCCGATCTGCCGCCGATCCTCACCTACGGCTCCAAGGCCGATCCCGACTCGCCCTACTGGGAGAAACTGCGCTTCCGTCGCGCCGAGATCGACGACGTCAAGTGGAGCCGGCTGGTCGATGATTCGGTGAAGCTGTTCCGCCGGCTGGGCCTGCGCGATTACGCGCGTATCGATTTCCGCGAGGGCGAGGATGGCCAGCCACGGCTGCTCGACGTCAACACCAACCCCACCTGGTCCTGGGACGGCAAGCTGGCGCTGATGGCCGAATGGGCCGGCTACCCCTATCACGAGCTGCTACGCCTGATCCTGGAAGCGGCGATCGGGCGTTACGGCCTCGATGGCCCGCCCTGACGGGGCAGCGTGCCTCACAACGGCTCGCGGGTCACTTCCTCGTCCCAGTCCCGGCGGGCGAACAGCTCCTTGCCCTCATAGGCCTTGAGCACGCCGCGGATGCGGAAGCGCTCGGCCGTCGCGGTGAGCTGGGTACGACATTCCAGGCGCGTGGACCAGTCGCCGCGGCGAAGGGTGGTGGTCTGCTCGACCGTCGCCTCGGCCGTTCGCGGGTCGAAGTCATGGATGCGGTAGGTCTTGGCGATGGTGTAGCCGACGGTCAGGTCGATGTCCTCGAGCCGGGCGACGGCTGCATCACCGAAGTCGCCGCCGGTGGTGGCAATGCGGTAGACCGACATGCCGCTGATCAGGTCGCGCTCCACCTGGCGGCGGAAGGGGGCCACGGTCAGCGTGGTTATCTCGGGCATCGACGCGCGTTCCGGCGGCTCGAAGGCGCGCAGCTCGGCATCCGCGTCCCGCGGCGGTCGCTCCGGCAGTTCCAGCCGGCTGGTGCCGGTGTAGAGGGTCAGGTTGACGCGCTCCGGCGCCGGCCAGATCACCGGCCAGTAGCAGGTCGAGACCGCCAGCCGGAGGGTATGGCCGGGGGCGAAGGCATAGGCGATGTCGTTGAGCTGCATCGTGATCCGATAGCGCTGACCGGGGGTGAGCGGCTCGGGTTGCTCGCGGCTGTCGCGCTGTGTGAGGTTGAGGATGCCGTAGCTGACCCGCGCCGAGGCGCCGTCGGGGGCGATATCGTTGAGGCGCACGATGACATGGGCGACCGGCTGGTCCACTGCCAGTTCCAGGATGGCGAGGGGCGCACCGAGGATCTCCAGGCGCCCCGGCAGCGGGTCGGAGTCGAACACCAGGGACTTGCCGTCGTCCTCGCGCTGGTCGATGGGCGACTCGCCTTCGGCGCCGAAACCGTACCAATCGCCGGCGGCCAGCCCGGTGGTTTGCGGGGAAGCGATGCGCATGCGGTCTTCGCTGTCGGGGCGTTCGCCCAGCGACAGCACGTTGAGGTAGAGGGTGCGCGGTTGCAGGCGTTCCGATGGCCAGGTTTGCTCCGCCACCCAGCGCCCGGGGCGCTCGGCGTGCATCGGCGCGGGGGGCGCGTACTCCTCCATCCAGACCCGCAGCATGGGCTCGTCCATGAGTCCGCTGTCGAGCCCTTTCAGCCAGTGGTCCCACCAGCGCAGTGCCTCCTGGAAGAAACCGATCGCCGGGCCGGGCAGGGCGTCATGGGGGAAGGCATGCGACCAGGGGCCGATCAAGGCCTTGCGCGGTACCGTCAGGCCGGCCATCAGCCGCGGGATGGCGTTGACGTAGCCGTCGGCCCAGCCGCCCACCGCATACACGGGGCAGGTGACCGCGGCGAAGTTCTCGCACACCGAGCCGTGTCGCCAGTAGGCGTCGCGATGGGGATGGCGCATCCACACCAGCGGATAGAAGGGCGCATTCTCGATCCGCTGGCGCCATTTGGCGCGCCACTCGCCGCCCACGATATCCGGGTCGGGCGGGGTGGTGGCACAGGACAGCAGCACCGAGCCCCAGCCCAGGTTCTCGTTGAGCAGGCAACCGCCCTGGTAGTGCACGTCGTCGCCGTAACGGTCATCGGTGGAGCACAGGGTGATGATGGCCTTGAGCGGCGCCGGCTGCAGGGCGGCGACCTGGAGCGCGTTGAAGCCCCCCCAGGAGATGCCCATCATGCCGACCTCGCCGCTGCACCAGGGTTGGGCGGCCAGCCAGTCGATGGCCTCGACGGCATCGTCGAGCTCCTGGGGCAGGTACTCGTCGAGCAGCAGCCCGTCGGAGTCGCCGCTGCCACGCAGGTCGAGCCGGATGCTGGCGTAGCCGTGACCGGCGAAGTAGCGATGCAGCGGCTCGTCGCGCAGTCGCGTGAAGTCGCGCTTGCGGTAGGGCATGTACTCCAGGATGGCCGGCACGGGATGGCGCTCGGCGTCGGTGGGCAGCCACACGCGGGCCGCCAGCCGGATACCGTCGGCCATGGGAATCCAGACGTTTTCGATGACCCGCACCTCGCGGGGAAAGGCATGCACGACCTTCATGGCAGCACCTGCGGAAAGGCGCCGGCAGCGGCGGGGCTCGTGTTAATCATATACGATAAAAGAGCTGGCGCCGCGGTGCTGCCGGGGCGAACGCCGGAGGGACGCAGAATGCATGAGGGGCAGGCGGCCGCAGTCGAGGTCATCGAGAACACCTGGATTCCCATGGCCGATGGCTGTCGCCTGGCCGCCAAGCTGTGGCTGCCGGCGGACGCGGCGGATCATCCGGTGCCCGCGGTGCTCGAATACATTCCCTATCGCAAGCGCGACTTCCGGGCGGTGCGCGACGGTGGGATCCATGGCTACTTCGCCCGCCACGGCTATGCCGGGGTGCGCGTGGACCTGCGCGGCAGCGGCGACTCCGACGGGCTGCTGCTCGACGAGTACCTGCCCCGGGAGCTCGACGACGGCGTCGAGGTGATCCGCTGGATCGCTGCCCAGCCGTGGTGCGATGGTCGCGTGGGCATGATGGGCATCTCCTGGGGCGGCTTCAACGCGCTGCAGATCGCCGCCTTGCAGCCGCCCGCGCTGGTCGCGGTGATCAGCGTCTGCTCCTCCGACGACCGCTACACCGACGACGTGCATTACATGGGTGGTTGCCTGCTGACCGACAACCTGTCCTGGGCATCGGTGATGCTCTCCTACAACGCCTGCCCGCCGGACCCGGCCGTCGTCGGCGAGCGCTGGCGCGAATTGTGGTTTCAGCGTCTTCGGGGCAGTGGCCTGTGGCTCAAGCACTGGCTGGAGCACCAGCGGCGCGACGCCTTCTGGCGCCACGCCTCGGTATGCGAGGACTTCGCGGCGATCCGCTGCCCGGTGCTGGCGGTCAGCGGCTGGGCCGATGGCTACTGCAACACGGTGTTCCGCTTGATCCGCCATCTCGAGGTGCCACGCCAGGGGCTGGTGGGACCCTGGGGCCATAAGTACCCGCACATGGGCGGGCCCGGTCCGTCCATCGACTTCCTCGGCGAATGCCTGCGCTGGTGGGACCGCTGGCTGAAGGGCGTCGACAATGGCGTCGACGCCGAGCCGATGCTGCGCGCCTGGATGCAGGACAGCGTCTCGCCGATCAGCGACGATCGTCCCGGGCACTGGGTGGCCGAGGACGACTGGCCGAGCCAGCGCATCCGGACGCAACCCTATGCCCTGTCACCGGGCCGTCTCGAACCGCCCGGCGAGGCTGCCGGCCCTTCATCGCCACCGCTGGTGATTCGCAGCCCCCTCAGCGTGGGGATGTTCGCCGGCAAATGGTGCAGCTACTCGGAGAGCACCGACCTGCCCACCGATCAGCGCCTCGAAGACGGCGGCTCGCTGTGCTTCGACACGGCACCGCTCGACGAGGCCGTCGAGATCCTCGGTCAGCCGGTGGTCGAGCTCGAACTGGCGGCGGACCGGCCCCAGGCGATGGTCGCCGTGCGGCTCTCGGACATCAGCCCCGAAGGCACGGTGACGCTGATCACCTTCGGTTTGCTCAACCTCAGCCATCGCGGCGGGCACGACCGGCCCGAACCGCTAGTGCCCGGCCAACGCTACCGGGTCACGGTTCGCCTCAACCACGTCGCCCAACGCTTTTCGGCTGGCAATCGCATCCGCCTGGCCGTCTCCTCGTCCTACTGGCCGCTGGCCTGGCCGTCGCCGGTCCCGGCGACCCTGACGCTCCACTGCGAAGGCTGCCGACTGCTGCTGCCGGTACGCCCGGCGCGGGCGACGGATGCCGAACTGCGTGACCTGGGCGAGCCCCGCGCCGCACCGGCACCGCCCACCACGCTGCTGGAGCCGGCCCATCGCGAATGGACAGTGCTGTTCAACCTGGCCACCAACGAGGCCAGCCTGAGGGTCATCGACAATGACGGCGCCTGGCGTCTCGATGACCTCGAGCTGACCCTCGGCTATGACGTCAGTGAATGCTACCGCTACTGCAACGACGATTACGCCACGCTCAGTGGCGAGGTGGTCAACCATCGTGCCTTCGAACGCGGCGACTGGTCCGTGGTCGTTACCACCCGCACGGAGCTCACCGCCACGCCGACACACTTCTGCGTACACGCCACCGTGGATGCCTACGAAGGCGGCGACCGGGTCTTCGCCAGCACCTGGAACGAGAACGTGCCGCGGGACAACCTGTGATCCCGTCACGGCCCGGGCCCTCGTGATCACCTCATGTCGCGGAAGCGGATCCCTTGCCCCGCATGGCGTCGACGCTCCAGGGGCCGGGGCCGGCGAACACCAGGTAGAGGAACACGAAGCAGTAGAGGATGGCCGCGTCGCCGCCGTTGTTGACCGGGAAGAGATCCTGCGGGGCGTGGGCGATCCAGTAGGCGAAGGCCATGGTGCCGGAGGCCAGGAAGGCCGCGGCCCGGCTCTGGAAGCCGATCAGCAGCAGGACCCCGCAGATGATCTCGATGAAGCCGGAGATCCCCGGCAGCGAGAAGGTTTCGACCACACGGTCCGTGGCGGGAAGCCGAGATGCTTCTGGGTGCCGTGCAAGAGGAAGATGAAGGCCGAGACGATCCGCAGCACGCTGAGCACACGTGGTGCCCATACCTTCTGTAGGTCTAGGGTGTTCATCGGCGCGTTCCTTGTCCATGAAGGGGTGAGCTAAGCGTGGCCCGCCTCGGTGCATCGGGCAAGGCGACGCAGGTGATGATGGCGATGCTCCGCCGGAGGGCAGCGCCGGTCGATGATCGCATCCGGGCCCACGGCCCGGCGGCGGGTGTAGTGGGGCAGCCAGGTGAGGATCGGGAGGTAGCGCTTGAGCATATCCCCGAATACGCGCATCTGCCGCCTTGCAGCATAGCCGTCTTCCAAGGACCAGTGAGTATCCCCCGGCACAGCATGGGAAGTACCGTTATTTAATGGCCTTTCCATACCGGCTTGCGTTTCTCGATGTAGGCTGCAAAGCCTTCTTGCTTGTCATCGGAGTCAAACAAAACTTGGAGACTCTTGCGCTCCAACGCTAAGGCTTGCTCGAGGGGGATATCTTGGCCGGCCAATATCACTTCCTTAATCTGTGCCAACGCTAGAGGTGCCGATGCCGCGAGTTGTTCGGCTAACTCGAGAGCCCGCAGTACTACCGCATCATCAGCCACCACTTCGCTCACCAGACCCATGGCGAGGGCGTTTTCGGCGGTAAACCGCTCCCCGGTCATGAGCCAGCGCATGGCCCGGTACTTGCCGACCGCGCGTAGTAACCGCTGGGTGCCCCCACCGCCGGGCATGATGCCCAGCCGTACTTCGGGGAAGCCGAAGCTGGCGTGGTGACCCGCGATGATGATATCAGCATGCAGCGCGAGCTCGCAGCCTCCGCCTAGCGCGAAGCCGTTGACGGCGGCGATCACCGGCTTGGGAAATTGGGCAATATCTCTCAGCAACAAGTGGATGCCGCGCTGCATCAACTCTACGGTACCTGCCTCGGCCATCTCGGCGATATCCGCTCCCGCGGCGAAGGCCTCACTATTTCCGGTAAGCACGACGCAGCGCACGGTTTCATCGCCTGCCAGTTCACGAAATTGGGCCGCCAGTGCCTCTCGCAATTCCAGATTAAGTGCATTGCGCACATGTGGCCGGTTCAACCGCAAGACGACCACTCCCGTCGCAGGCTGTTCGCGAAGCACTAACATGATCGGTTCTCCCCCAAGGTCGTGACTGGCCGCTGCTTAATCAAACCGCACCACATATCGGCCGGTGGCCTGTCCATGCGCCATCTGCTCGAACACCCGTGGCAAGTCGTCCAGGGTGATCGAGGTGGTAATCGCGGCGAGATGGCGCGGTTTCAGGTCCCCGGCCAGCCTTGCCCACACCTGCCGGCGGTAGTCCGGCTCGGTATCCGCGTTGACCCCGAGGAGGCGCACGCCACGCAGGATGAACGGCAATACCGTGGTATGCAGTTCGACCCCCGCCGCGTTGCCAAAGCAGGCAACGGTGCCATTGGGTGCCATGGTGCGCAGCAGCCAGGCCAGCAAGTGGCCACCGGCGGCATCCACGGCGCCGGCCCACTGTGCCGACTCCAACGGCTTGGCGGGCGCGTCGCCGGCGGGGGCCGAGATCACCTGTTTAGCGCCGAGCGAGCGCAGGTAAGCGTGGCTGTCTTGCTTGCGCGATACGGCGGCCACCTCATAGCCGAGGCCACTGAGCATATCGATACTCAGGCTGGCCACGCCGCCGGTGGCACCGGTCACCGCGACAGGGCCGCGTCCCGGAGCCAAGCCATTCTGTTCCATCAGGTCGATGGCGACCGCGGCCGTGTGGCCGGCGACGCCTAAACTGGCGGCTTCCTGCATATTGAGCCCCGCGGGGAGAGGGACGACCCAGTCCGCCGGCACCCTGACATACTCGGCGAAGCCGCCATCGTGTAAGACCCCCAGGCCACGGCCATGAAGGATGACGAGGGAGCCCGGCGGATAGTCCTCGCTGGCGGACTCGATCACCTCGCCGACCGCCTCGATGCCGCCGATGCAGGGGAAGCGGCGGATGATGGGGGCTCGCCCGGTGGCCGCGAGGGCGTCCTTGAAGTTGACGCCGGCATAGGCCGTCTTGACGACCACGTCGCCGGGGTCGAGCTCGTCCAAGGTGGTTTCTACCAAGTCGCCATGGCTGACGTCGCCCTCCTTGAATAGACGGTAGGCGTTAAATGCCATTGCCTCTCTCCTTATGTTCCAGCTTCTGCTTGCGGCGTTGCAGGACCTTGCACAGCCAGGCGCGAAGTAAGGGCAGCACGAGGAACAGGCCGGTCAGGATGAACAGGCCCAGCGCAATGGGGTAGTTCAGGAACTCGAGGAAGCTGCCGCGAGTGATGATCAACCCCTGGCGAAGGCTCTGCTCGATCATCGGCCCGAGCACGTAGCCGATGACGATCGGGGCCAGGGGAAAGCCGTTATAACGCAGCAGGAAGCCGGCTAGCCCGGCGCTGAACATGACGAGCAGGTCGAAGGGGTTCGAGTTGATGCTGAAGGTGCCCACGGCCACCAGCACCACGATCGTCGACAGCAGTACCGGCTCGGGGACCCGAAGGATGCGCGAGAATAGCGGCGTCATCAGCGCCCCGCAGATGAACAGCAGCACGTTGGCGAGCAGCAGGGCGCTGAAGATGAAGAGCATCAGGTCGCCGTGTTCCACGAACAAGCGAGGCCCCGGGGTAATTCCCTGGAGTGCCAGGGCACCCAGCATCACCGCGGTGATCGGATCGCCGGGCACGCCCAACGAGAGCGTCGGCACCATGGCACCGGCGGTCACGGCATTGTTGGAGGCCTCCGAGGCGATCAGTCCATCCGGTTCGCCCTTGCCGAAGTCGGCGCGTCGGGGAGAGCTGCGCTTGGCTTCCGCGTAACTCACCATGGACGCCGAGGTCGCTCCCACCCCGGGGAGACAGCCGACCCAGGTACCGATCAACGAAGACTTGATCAGCACGCCGGCGCGCCGGCGCAGTTCCCCGAATCCCGGAAAGGTGAATCCCGAGCTCAGCACTTGGCCTGTACTTCCCGCGCGCAGTTCCGAGGCGCGCCAGAATACCTCGGACAAGGCGAACAGGCCGACCAGGAAGGGCACCAGGCCGACGCCCGCGGAGAGTTCGAAGGAGTTGAAGTCGAAGCGCATGGCGCCGGTCAAGGTGTCTTGCCCGATGACGGCGACGAACAGTCCGGCCAATCCGGCCATCAGCCCCTTGGCCATGTCCTCCCGGGAGACGCTGACGATACAGGTGAGGGCAAAAACTCCCAGGGCGAAGTATTCGATCGGACCGAACTTCAGGCCCACTCTCGCGAGCAGGGGGGCGGCCACGGCCAGGATCAGTGTGGCGATGATGCCGCCGATCGCCGAGGCGGTAGTGGCCCAACCCAAGGCGAGATCCGCCCGGCCCGCGCGGGCGAGCGGATAGCCATCGAACGCGGTGGCGGCAGCCTGGGGCGTCCCCGGGGTATTGAGCAGGATGGCCGAGATGGAACCGCCATAGACCGAGCCACAATACAGGCCGAGCAGTAGCGCGATGCTGGCCCCCTGGCCGAGCACGAAGGTCAGGGGCAGGGCCATGGTGATGGCGAGTACCGAACCGAGTCCCGGCAAGGCGCCCACCACGATACCTACGATGGTGCCGATCAGCAGGGCCAGCAGCGCATCCGGTGCCGCCAGCATCTGCAATCCGGCGAAGAGTGAATCCATAGCGGTAAACTCCTGTTCGCGACAGCGAACGGTCTAGCCCGTCAGTGTCGGAAGCCCTGGGCCCGGCGGGGTGATATTGATGAGATAGTAGAAGCCGTACCACACGGCGCCGGTGAAGCCGATGGCGATGACCGCGAGCACGACCGGACGGCGAAACCCCAGCAGCCAACTCATCACGGGGACCAACACCAGGCTGGTGGGGACGAGGCCTACGCGCTCGAACAGCGCTAGAAAGATACCCGATGCCGTCAGCACGATCAGGGTCGGCCACCATTCCAGCGCCTTCGCTCGCGTTGTGTCGCGGCTCACGGCACCACGAAGCACCAGGTAACCCGAGCAGATCGCCAGGAGCACCAGCAGCACCTGCGGGTACCACATCGGATCGCTGGAGATGCGGCTTGCCCCGGTACCCGTCACGACGCTGACCCAGAAGAGGTAGAAGGCCGAGGCGCAGAAGACTGCGCCATAGGCCATGTCGAGTAGGCGAGTTTTCATCGGATCAATTCGCTTTGAGTACGGCGTCGATCAGTTGCTTGTTCGTCTCGGAGACGTCGCGCACGTATTGCTCGAACGCCTCCGGGTTACGGTGGCGCACCTCGGTTCCCAGGTTATCCAACGTCTCGGCGAAGCGATCCGATTCCGCGGTGAACTTGCAGCCTTCGGTCAGGCGAGCCTTTACATCCTCTGGGATCCCCTTGGGAGCGATCACGCCGCCCCACCAGGCGGCGGTCATGTCGTAGCCCTGGGCCGCGGCGGTCTTGACCTCGGGCATGGCGTCCTGCGGCTCCTCGCTGAATACGCCGATGGCGGTGAAGTCCCGGTCCTTAACGACATTCGTCATGGTCATGTATAGGTCGATATGGCCGCCCATCAGGGCGGTGGCGCCGGGGCCGTCGCCGGTGAAGGGCACATGCTCGATCTTGACGTCGGCGAGTTGCAGGAATCGCTCCATGGCAAGGTGCGGCAGCGTGCCTGGGCCAGGAGAGCCGTAAGTCAGCTCACCGGGATGCTGCTTGGCGTAGTCGACGAGTTGCTCGAGGTTCTCGAATTGTGACCCCGGCTTGACTGCCAAGGCCTGGGGGCTCGAGAACAGCTGGCAAACGTAGTCGAACTTGTCCAGGTCGTACGGCGTTCGCCGCATGTGCGGTTGATTGACCAGCGGCGCAGCCGGTACCACGCCGATGGTGTAGCCATCGGGCCGTTCCCGGGCCAGGGCCGCCATGCCAACGGTGCCGGCGCCACCGCCGCGGTTGTCGACCACGACGTTCTGACCAAAGAATTCGGTCATCTCCCGGGCGGTTGCACGCGCCATGAGATCGGTACTGCCCCCGGCGGGAAATGGCACCATGACCTCGATGGGCTTGGTCGGGAATTCCTGAGCCGAGACCGCAGGGACGATGGCCAGGATGGCGGCGCTGGCAAGCAAGCTGCTGGCGCTTTTCTTGAGTACAGTCATCATTGTTATGTCTCCTCTACTGCGTTCGTTGATATGTCATTGATGAGGCGTTCAGTGGTCCTTTGCTGGGTTGGCTGGTCCGCACGAAGGCATCCACGACGCACGCGCCTTGTCCCTCTGGCAGGACGATCAGGGGATTAACGTCTATCTCCGTGAAGCGCCCCGACTCCGCGACGGCCAGTTCGGAAAGACGCACGATGCTCTCCACCAGGGCCTCGATATCGGCCACGGGTTGCCCGCGCGCCCCTCGCAGAATACGGCTGATGCGTGTCTCCTCGACCAGTGCCAACGCCTGTTCGCGGTTCAGCGGGGCGATAGCGAAGGCCACGTCATTGAACACTTCGGTGTAGATGCCCCCGGCGCCGAACATCACCACCGGGCCGAAGCTCGGGTCGTTGACCGCGCCCAGGATCACCTCGGTACCGCCACCGATCATCTCCTGGACCAGCACGCCGTCGAAGGCGATGTCACTGCCGATCTGCTGTGGCAGCGCGGCCAGTTGCGCGTAGCCCTCACGCACCGCGTCAGCATCGGCGAGGCCGATCAACACGCCGCCGGCATCGGATTTATGCGGAATGTCTTCCGAGAGGATCTTCATGACCAGCGGGTAGCCGATCTCTTCCGCGGCGGCGACCGCTTGCTCTGCGTTCCTCGCGATCGCCTCCCGGGTCACCGGCAGGCCGTAGCCGGCCAGCAGTTGCTTGGCGTCGTATTCGTTCAGGGCCCGGGCCTGCTCGGGCGCCGGATGGGGGTACACAGGTCCGTCGGCCGGGCTAGGAGCGCGCATCTCGCGTAGGGCTGCGGCCGCGAAACGCCATAGCGCGCCAAAGCCGCGGGCGCAGCGCACCGGGGAGCCATAGCGGGGGATGCCGGCCTCCTGCAGGATTCGATAGGCGTCATCGGCGGTGCCTGCCGGGGCGTTCCAGGCGACCAGGATGGGCACCTTGCAGTCTGTGGCGACGTTGGCGATCTCCTTGGCGATGAGGGTGGCCGAGTCACCGGAGAGGGCCGCGAGGCAGAGCCCGAGCATGTTCACCGCCGGGTCTTCCATGACCACGCGCAGGGCGGCAGCGAAGCTCTCCGGTGCGGACAGGGCACCAGCAGTGATGTCCACGGGATTGGACAGGCTGGCGAATGCCGGGAGCAGCGGGCGTAGCCGCTCCAGCGTCTCGGCGCTGAAATCTGGCAGGGTCAGCTTCTGTTCGGCGCAGCTGTCCGCCATGGCGATGCCGGCGCCCCCCGAGATCGAGAGCACGGCGACGCCGTTGCCCTTGGGGCGCCGGCCTGTGAGCAGCGCCCGCACACAGTCGGCCATGTCGCCGACATCGTTGGCGCCGACGATGCCGAACTGGCGAAAGGCGGCGTCGTAATAGGTGGAAGCGCCGGCCAGGTTGGCCGTGTGCGAGGAGGCGGCGCGCGCCCCGGCGGCGCTGTTGCCTACCTTCCAGAGCACCATCGGCTTATTGCGCGCTAGGGCCTGTCGGCCCAGCTGGCGCAGCCGATAGGCATCCTGGAAGCCCTCGACGTAGCCGGCGATCACCTGGGTGCCGGGGTCGTCGATGAAGTGAGCCAGGCAGTCCAGCGACGTCGTCTGTGCCTCGTTGCCGGTGGAGATATAGTGGCGGAAGCCGATCCCCTCGTCGCTCAGCGCCATTAGCAGCGAGTTGCCGAAGGCCCCCGACTGCGAGCTCATGCTGACGTTGCCGGGGTGATAACGCAGCGCGTAGGGTGTGCCGAAGCCGATGCGGATATCATGGCTGATGTTCATCAATCCCTGACAGTTGGGGCCGATCAGGGTCAAGCCCGCGGCTTCGGCGGCGGCGCGCAGTTGGGCTTGCGCGGCCTGGCCTTCGCCTCCCGTCTCCGCGAACCCCGACGAGAACACGATGGCATAGGGAATGCCCTTGGCACCGGCCTGTTCGATCAGCGCCACCGCCATGCGCGCGGCCACGGCGATGACCAGCACGTCCGGCGTGTCAGGCAAGGCGGCGATATCCGCATAGCAGGGCAGGCCCGCCACCTCGTCATACTTGGGGTTGATGGGATAGATCGCGCCCTGGTAGCCACCGTCGAGCAGGTACTTGACCGGCTGGCCACCGATCGCCTCCAGATTCGCCGAGGCGCCGGCCACGGCCACGGCGCGTGGCGCGAAGAGGCGCTGTAGGTCACGCGCGGTGATGGCGTCACGATGCACAGGCGTATTCATAGCGCCTCCTTCAGCGTCAGCCGTGCGATGTTGAGCTGATGCATCTGGCTGGTTCCCTCGTAGAGGCGGAACAGCCGCACATCCCGATACAACCGCTCGATGCAGCTGTAGTCGGCGACGTAACCCGCGCCGCCGAAGATCTGCACGGCGCGGTCGGCGACACGGCCGCACATCTCGGAGGCAAAGTACTTGCAGATCGATGCCGTCATCCTCACGTCCTCGCCGTCATCGCGGGCGCGGGCGGTCTCCAGGATCAGCGCCTTGGCCGCGTGTATCTCCGTCTGGCAGTCGGCGATCAGCGCCTGGACCAGCTGAAAATCGGCCACCGGGCTGCCGAACTGCCGACGCTCACGGGCGAAGCGGGTCGCCTCGTCGAGCATGCGAATCGCCGGCCCCGTGCACAGCGCCGCCAGGTGCAGGCGCTGCTTGTTGAGCACTTTCATCGCCGTCTTGAAGCCCACGCCTTCGATGCCGCCGATCAGGTTCTCGGCCGGTACCCGGCAGTCCGCGAAATCGATCTCCGAGACCGGCGAGCCGGCCTGACCCATCATTCGATAGGGTTTGCCGGCCGTCAGGCCCGGGGTGTCGCGCTCGACGATGAAGGCGCTGATGCCACGACTAGATGGATCCTCGGGATTCGTGCGGGCCAGCACCGTGAACAGGTCGGCGATGGGGGCATTGGTGATGAAGCGCTTGCGGCCATTGAGCCGGTAGTGATCGCCCTCGCGCACGGCGGTGGTCTGCAGGGCCGTGGCATCCGACCCGGCCTCGGGCTCCGTCAGGGCGAAACATCCGGTCATCGCGCCCGAGGCGAGTTGCGGGAGGTAGCGCTGTTTCTGCCGCGGCGTGGCATCTGCCACCAGCGCCTCGGAGCCGATGCCGGTGTTGGTGCCTACCCGAGCGCGAAACGCGGTCGAACATTGGGAAAGCTCCAGCGCCGCCAGCACCAGCTCCTCGGTGGTGAGCCCTGCACCCCCGTACTCCTCCGGGATGCTCCAGCCGAAGAAACCACGCCCGCGCATGTCGTCAACCAAGTCCTCGGGCACTTCGTCGAGGCGTTCCACCCGCGCTTCGCTGGGGATCGCCACCTCTCGAACCCAGTGGCGGACGTCATCTAACAAAGTATTCAGTCGGGCTTGGTCGCGTATCATCGAGTTTCTCCTTGTGGTTATTGGGCATTCGAGACGGCGGCGTTAACCGGTCATTCCCGGTGGGGCAGCGGCGGCACATACAGCGTTTCCACCTCGAGTGCCAACCGCACCCCCAGGGCGTGCGCCTTGTCGGCAGGCGCGCGGAAGGTGGGCATCATCAGGCTGAGCACCGCGCGCATCTCACCGGAGGCGTCGCGAATGGCCGAGGCAACGGCCGTGGCGCCCTCGACCCGCTCCCCCGAGGACAGCGCATAGCCTCTGCTGCGAATCGCCTCGAGCTCCTCCCGCAGGCGGCCCTTGTCCGGCACGTGCTGGGTGAGCCGGCTCAACTCATTCTGTCCGAGTAGAACGTCCACCTCGTCATCGCTCAGTGCCGCGAGAGCTGCCTTGCCGGCGGCGCCCAGGTGAAGGGGGAACGAACTGCCAATGTCGAGTACATAGCGCAAGGGGTGAGGGCTCGGGATCACCGCGGAAAGCACCTGCCGCGAGCCGGCGCGGTTGAATAGGGAAACGGTTTCGGAGGTTTCCGTGTGCAGCCGCTCCATCGATGGACGGATGATGTTGGCGAGCTCATTGCCGTTGAGCAGGGGACGACTCAGCTCCAGCAAGGCGTAGGCTAGTCGCCAGCGCGAGCCGTCTGGCAGGGGCTCCACCATGTCTTCATTGGCCAGTGCCGATAGCACTTCATCGACTAACTGAGGATCCAGGCCGGTGTGTGTCGCCAGCCAGTCGACGCCGACGCCCTGGTTGGTCGTCGTTGCCAAGGCGCGCATCACTGCTAGCGACCGGCGAATTCCACTATTACCCGATGACTGGTTCAAGCGCAGGTAGCGCTTGTCGGTGGGGCGTCGATGAACGTACCCCCGCGCCTCCAAGGTTTGCAGGGCGCGAAAGACGATCGGTGTGGCTTCGTCCAGCGCCGTGGCAATCCCGGTCAACGAGACCGGCTCATCGGCATCCTCCACGAACTCGAGGACATCTAGAGCTCTGGATAGGGATTGGAGCTGATTCTTTTGTGCTTTCATTTACGCTCTCCGTTTGCGTTTACGTTAGACGTAATTCTGGGTGGCTGCAAATTTTTTTGGTTCATCGCGTTTTGCCGGCACACGCGGCGCAGATCTCAGGAAATGGCCCTAGTTCCTGGCAAAACTCACCAGGGCATCAATGCCGCATCCGAGGGCCATGTCGGCCCGTTGCGGCGACGGCCGCTGGTCTCGGCAGACACCCACCGGATTCAAGGCGGTAATGCTGAGTTGAGGAGTTGGCCCGGCTCGAGACCCTGGGCATGGGCAAGCCCATCGGCGATGCGCTGTTTGGTGGACGTGCCCACGGGCAGGCAAGCCGTCCGCTGGTCGGCGGAGGCCATCGACAAGATCTACGACGAGGTGGTAGCCAACCCCCGAGGATCAGTTGGGCCTGATCACCCAGGAACCGGTGGGCGTGAAGGACAGTACTCATCTCGACACGGGCAGAGCCGTTGAGGAGGGCGCCCAGGTGGATAGTCTTTCACCCATGGAGAGCGGTCCTTTAAGATCATGATCTTCCTGGAGAATCATGATTCTAAAGGACCGCTCTCCATCTTCTTTTCTGCCCCAGCCGGGTGAATTGGGCGGGATTAACCGTTCGGGGGGATGGCCGCCGGGTCCATCCACATTGGCTCCCAGACGTGACCGTCGGGATCCGCCAGGGCGCGGCTGTACATGAAGCCGAGGTCCTGGGCGGGATTGATATCGGCGGTGCCGCCCTTGGCGGCGGCCGCCTCGTTCATGGCGTCGACCGCTTCGCGGCTGTCGCACGACAGCGCGAGCATCACCTCGCTGGCGGTGGTCGGCGGGATCGGGCGGTTGGTGAAGGTGCGCCACTTGGCGTGGGTGAGCAGCATGACATTGATCGCCTCGCTGCAGACCATGCAGGCCGCCGTCTCGTCGGTGAAGTGCGGGTTGTTCTCGAAGCCGAGGGCCTCGTAGAACGCCATCGAGGCGGCGAGGTCGGCAACGGGCAGGTTCACGAAGATCATGCGCGACATGGTGGGTCTCCATTGGTTGGTGCCATAGGGATAGTCGTTGGTGCTGTCTCCTGCCAGTCGAACGGGGTGTGGCGATTTCGACAGGGCGAGGGAGGCGGGCAATGTTGCGGCCGGTGGGCGACACTTGTCGTGTGTGCTACCACCGCCGACAGCGAAGACGCGAACAAGAAGGCGAAGGGAACCGGCAGAGGGTTGGTGATGACGACCGATGCACTTCATCCGGGCCGGGAGGCCTTTCAGCGGCGGGCATGGGCGCAGGCCTACGCCGATCTGTCTGGCGCCGCCCGGGGGACCACACTGGCGCTGGACGATCTCGAACGACTCGCCATGGCCGCCTACCTGGTGGGCAAGGATGCCGAGAGCAACGATCTCTGGGCCCGGACGCATCACGACGCGCTGGCCGCGGGCGATCTGGTGCGTGCCGCCCGCTGTGCGTTCTGGTTGGGCTTCGGGCTGCTCATGAGCGGTGAGAAGGCGCGGGGCGGCGCCTGGGTCGCGCGGGCCAGCCGCCTCATCGACGAGGAAGGGCTCGACTGTGTGGAAGCCGGCTATGTGCGGATCCCGGCCGCGCTCGGCAGCCTGGGAGCGGGCGACCACGCGGGGGCATACGCCCTCTTTCACCGGACGGCTGAGCTTGGTCGCCGCTTCGCGGACCCGAACCTGGTGGCCATGTCCTGTCTCGGTCAGGGCCAGGCCCTGATCGGGGAGGGCAGGATCGGCGAGGGGGCAGCCCTGCTGGACGAGGCCATGGTGGCGATGGACGCCGGTGAGCTCTCCCCCCTGGTCGCGGGGCTCGTCTACTGCGGCGTGATCGAGACGTGTCAGGAGGTCTTCGACCTGCGCCGGGCCCAGGAGTGGACGGCGGCGCTGACCCGGTGGTGCGAATCCCAGCCCGATCTGGTTCCCTATCGCGGGCGCTGCCTGGTGCACCGGGCCGAGCTCATGCTGGTGCATGGCGCCTGGCCGGAGGCCCAGCAGGAAGCGGAACAGGCCTGCCAACGGCTGGGCGAGCGTCCGGGGGAGGCTGCCACCGGCTATGCCTTCTACCTGTGCGGCGAGCTCCATCGTCTGCGCGGGGAATGGAGCGAGGCCGAGCAGGCCTACGCCCAGGCCAGCCGCTGGGGCCATACGCTCCAGCCCGGCCTGGCCCTCCTGCGGCTGGCCCAGGACAAGGTCGATGCCGCCGAGGCGGCGATTCGGCGCAGCCTGGACGAGGCCAGCGGGCGGACGACCCGCGCCGGCGTCCTGCCCGCCTACATCGAGATCATGCTCGCCGTCGAGGACGTGCCGGCGGCCCAGGCCGGTGCCGAGGAACTCGCCAGGATTGCCGAGAGCCTCGACGCTCCCTTTCTGCGGGCCCTGGCGGCCGGCGCCCGGGGCGCGATCCTGTTGGCCGAGGGCGACCCCCGGGGGGCGCTGGGGCCCCTGCGCCGGGCAGCCAAGCTATGGGATGCACTCGAAGCCCCCTATGAGTTGGCCCGTACCCGGGGGCTCATCGGACGCGCTTGCCAGCGGCTCGACGATACCGATAGCGCCAGGATGGAGTTCGACACGGCCCAGTGGCATCTCCAGCAACTGGGTGCCGCGCCTGAACTGTCTCGCTTGCAGGCCCTCACCACCGGCGATGCGGCCGGCGATCGCCACGGCCTGACCCCTCGTGAACTCCAGGTGCTGCGCCTGATCGCCTCCGGCAGGACCAACAAGGCCATCGCGGTGGAGCTCTCTGTCAGCGAGCGGACGATCGACCGGCACGTGGGCAACATCCTCGCCAAGCTCAACGTGCCGTCACGGACGGCGGCCACGGCCTATGCCTGCCAGCACCAACTCCTTTGATCCTCCCTGCCTGGCGGAAACTACCCAGTGGTCAAGCGAGGCCGATTGGGTAGCTTCGCCGAGGCGCTGGCCGGCTCCCTGGCCCAGGCTTGACGGTGGGGATGACCCGAACGAGGGGAGGGGGAATCATGGCCATCAGCGACAGCACCATCCAGCAGTTCCGGGACCGCTTGCGGGGCCGGCTCGTCCTGCCGGAGCACGAGGCCTACGACGAGGCGCGTCGGGTGTTCAACGGCCTGATCGACCGCCGTCCGGCGATGATCGTGCGATGCGCGGGGGTGGCCGACGTGATCGCCTCCGTCATCTTCGCCCGGGAAGCGGCGCTGCCGATCGCCGTGCGTGGCGGCGGCCACAGCGTGCTGGGCAGCGCCGTCTGCGACGAGGGGCTGGTGATCGACCTGTCGTCGATGACCAGCGTCTGGGTCGACCCTCGGCAACGCGTGGCGCGCGCCGAGGGCGGCGCCACCTGGGGGGACTTCGATCATGAAACCCAGGCCTTCGGCCTGGCGACTACCGGCGGGATCGTGCCCTCGACCGGCATCGCCGGGCTCACCCTGGGGGGCGGGATCGGCTACCTCAACCGCAAGTACGGCCTGGCCTGCGACAACCTCTTGTCGGCCGATGTGGTCACCGCGGAGGGGCGGCTGGTGACGGCCAGTGCCGACGAGCATCCGGAGCTGTTCTGGGGCCTGCGCGGCGGGGGTGGCAACTTCGGCGTGGTGACCTCCTTCGTGTATCGGCTCCACTCGGTGGGGCCGGTGCTGGGCGGTGAGCTCGTCTACCCCCTCGAGCGTGCCAGGGAGGTCCTGCGCTTCTATCGTGACTGGTCCACTACCGCTCCCGATGACGTGCGGGCGGATGCCACCCTGGTGTCCGGACCCCAAGGCCCCGTCCTGGACATCAAGATGTGCTATTGCGGGCCCCTCGAGGAGGGCGAGGCCGTGTTGCGGCCCATGCGTACCTTCGGCGCTCCCGTGCTCGACAGCATCGCACCGGTGCCCTACGCCAGGGTGCAGAACCTGCTCACCGAGGTGTTCCAGCCGGGGCGGTTGCACTACTGGAAGGCCGGGTTCATGAGGGCGTTCGACGACGATGCCATCGAGGCGCTCCTGGACTTCTTCGTCGCCGACACGCCCGCACCCTTTGCCGCAATCGCCATCGAGCATCTGGGGGGCGCCATCGGTCGCGTGGGCGCCCAGGACACCGCCTTCGCCCACCGGCAGGCGCAACACAGCGTCCTGGTGTTGCGGATGTGGCAGGATCCCGCGGAGTCGGAGGCGAATATCGAGTGGGGGCGCCGCTGCTTCCGCGCCGTGGCCCCCTTCCTGGAGGAGGGCGCGTACGTCAACTACCTGGGCGATGAGGGCGAGGCGCGGGTCAGGGCGGCCTATGGGGCCAACCACGCGCGGCTGGTCGCGCTGAAGAACGAGTACGATCCGGCGAACGTCTTCCGCTTCAATCAGAACATCAGGCCGAGGGCGGAGCGTTAGGACGGGGTCCCGCCATGCGCTTTCGATTCCGTCCTCATGTGACCATCGCGCCATATGCTCTGCTGGTCTGACCGGCCCGCGCAGCGCAGGATGTCAGCGGCGCTCGAGGGCGGTGCAGAGCTGACGACTCAGGTCGTCGACGGCCTCCGGGGTGGGAGCGAGGTGGAGCCGGCGCCATGCCGTCACCGGCGCACCGTGATTCGGTGACTCCTGCGACAGCCCGGCCGTGGCCTCACGCATGGTCGTGTCGAGAAATGCCTCGTCGGTGGTCGCGTCCACCAGCAGCAGGCAGCGCGGATGGGGCACCTCGGCGACCAGGTAGCGGAGCTCGTGCACGCAGCCGGCGTTGCCGGCCGAGAAGCGGCGCAGGTCCATCAGCACCAGGTCGCCCTCCGCGATCAGCCGTGGCAGGAGCGCCTGCCAGCTATCCGCACGGCAGAAGAAGTTGTTGATGCGAAAGCGGCCGTCCGGGTCCGGCGCGATGTCACGGGCGGCGATGGCACGCTCGAGGGACGCCGCGTCGCCGACGAATTGGCGATGCAGCCTGCCGGCGAGGAAATCGAGGAACTGGTGCGGTTGCACGGTGGTCCGTGCCAGGTCCGGTCCGGTGATCAGTTGGATGCCGCCGACATGGCGCCAGGGCTTGGCCACCCGCTCCAGCAGTGCCTCGGTGCGTCGCCCCAGGGAGAACACGCGGAGAAAGATCAGGCTCACGGGATGCAGCGCCCGGTCGTGTATCAAGCCCGCCGCGAGGCGCCAGGTCAGCTTGAAGGCGATGAAGGCCAGCGGTGCGCTGGCCAGCCAGCGCAGGCCGCCCCCCACCAGCCACAGGGCGTAGGTGCTGGCACACAGCAGCCAGAGGGCATCCAGCAGCAGCGACTGATCACTCGTCTGGCCCTGCCGGTAGCGCCGTGCGATCCAGCGGATCAGGATCCATCCGAGCCCCCCGAACACGAAGAGCGACAGCAGCGCAATCGCCACCAGCACCCAGTAGATCGACAGGTCCAGCATCACCGCCAGGGCGACAGCCGTGTCCACGCCCCGGGGCGAGAACAGCGCCAGGTAGGTGGCCAGCAGACCCGCGACCACCGCCGTGACCAGGGCGAGGACGAGCGGCGCGACCGCCCGAATCCAGCGGTTGAGGCACAGCAGCATCAGCACGGTGGGGGCGGCATTGACGATCAGCCAGAGCCTGCCCATGGTCTGCGGCGTGACGTTGGAGCGTGAAGGCATCACGACCGCGCCGACGTGATAGGCCGGGATGTTGTGGATCGTGCTGCCCCAGGCGCTCAACAGGGCATAGACGACGAGGTAGGCGACGAACCAGGCCACCCAGTGATGTGATCTCGAGGGCACGATCAGCGGCAGGGCGAGGAAGACCGGCCACAGGTAGAGCCACAGGGCGATCAGGAAGCCGGCGAGCCCGAGCCCGGAGGGGAACACGAACGGTGCCGTGGCGGCGAACACCAGCGCAAACGCCAGCCCCGCGGCCGCGTAGCGTGAGGCGTTGAGCCAGGGGCGGCGGAGGAGGTGGTGCGACAGCGGCATGTCACCTTGCCCAGCGCTCTGGACGAAGGAGAGCTCGCCACCGGTGCGGGACGGAGGCGCCCTGGTGCCTGCCGGGTCATAGCCGCCACTCTGGCGCATGGCGCGATGCACGGCGCGGCGGTACGCCCATAACAACAGCAGGGACAACAGCAGCGTCAGGGTCGGTGCCACCACCAGGATCAGCAGCAGCATGATCATCACGATCTGCGGAGTGAGTGCCTCGATCATGGTGTGAACCCTGCTGGACCGAGTGACGAACCCGGGGGATCAGGGGCCACGGCGCTGGGCACGCCACTCGGTTTCGAGCAGTACCTTGCCCATCCAGTCCCGGATCAGCAGCGTGCAGGTGCGCGTGTCCTGGTCTGGAAAATGGCAGCGGCTGCGGTAACGGATATCCCACCCGGTGGGATTCTCCCACTCCAGGACGCGCTGCCGGGCGTTCCATTTTCCCGGCGGCAGATAGAGGTAAGAGCCGGTCGTCGAGAAGATCCAGAAGGGATAGCCGTCGGCTTGCGCATCGTAGGTGCCGAAGATGAGGTCCTGCGAGCCGTCCGCCTTGCCCTCGGTCTCGCCGCGGATGAACTGTCGATCCAGGACCCAGCGAAAGGTCTCGCGGTAGCGGGTCGACGAGGGCTCCGGGCGCAGGGTGTCGAGGGTGATCTCCCACTGCCCTATGAAGAGGGCGAGGACGTCGCGGTCGGCGCTGGCCGGGAGTGGCATCATGCTCAGCACCAGGGCCGTCGCCAGCGAGACGCCCCCTATCCAGCGACGCATGGTCGTCACTCCGGTGAGGGGTAGCTCGGTTGACTTCAGAATAGCGGCATCTCCGCCGGTGTGGCGGATGTCGCCTCAGGTCACCTCGGCGAGGAAGCCGCGCAGTAAGGCCAGGGTCTCGTCGGGATGACTGCGCGTCACCCAGTGGGAGCCGGGCAGGCGGGCGATATGCAGGTCGGTGGCGTAGTCGGCCAGGTTGCCGTAGCTGGCCTCGGAGACGAAGGGGTCGCGCTCGGCGACGATCATCTGCACCGGGCAGATGACGCTGCCCCGGGGGGGCAGCGGCGGCGGGTGGCGGACGTTCTGGCGGTAGAGCGCCATGGGGCCCAGGGTCATGGCGCGCACCTGGGCCCGGCTCTCGTCGAGCAGCGGATCGCCCCTGGGCACGCCAGCCAGGCGCAGCACCCACTGCCAGCCGCGCACGCCGCCCAGGCGCCACAGCGTCTCTCCCAGCGGCCAGACGATCAGCGGTACGGTGTAGCTGGAGCGCAGCAGCTGACGCAGGGCGGGCCACATGCGCCGCGGCTGCCAGCTGGTCAGCTCGTCACGGGCCCAGCGCAGCCAGATCGCCAGGTGCGGCCCGGAGATGAAACTCCAGCTGAGCACCCGCCTGCCGTAGTCGGGGTGGGTGACGTAGGACCAGCCGATGCTGGCGCCCCAGTCGTGGCCGACCAGATGCAGGCGTTCCACCTCCAGGGCTTTGATCACCGCCTCGATGTCCTCGAGCAGGGCGGCGATGCGGTAGCGCCGCGCCGACTGGCGCGGCTCCTCGGCGGGCACGCCCGGCCAGTCCAGGCTGGCGACCCGGTACTCTTCGCCCAGGGCGAGCATGATCTCCTGCCACATGCGCTGGCTGTCCGGGTAGCCGTGCAGGAAGAGCACCAGGGGGCGCTGCGCGTCGCCGCCATGGCGCACACGCAGCCGATAGCCGGGGCGCTCGACCCAGGTCTCGGCGAGCTCGCTCACTCCGGCTCCGGCAGGGCGAAGGCGACGATGGCGTCGCCGGGGTCGGAGAACACGTGCCCGCCCGCCGCGACCACCAGGAACTGGCGGCGCTCGGGGCCGAGGCGATAGGTCAGGGGCGTGGCGTGGGCGGCGTAGGGGAGGTCGGCGCGCCACAGCGTCTCGCCGCTCTCCAGGTCGAAGGCGCGGATATAGCGGTCCGGGGTGGCGGCGATGAAGGCCAGGTCGCCGGCGGTGACGATGGGGCCGCCGACATTGGGCACGCCCCATTCGAGCCAGAAGGGCCAGGGGGCCAGGCCGCGGGTGGAGCCCAGGGGCACTTCCCAGCGGATCTCGCCGGCATCCAGGTCGACGGCGGTCAGCGTACCCCAGGGCGGGGCGCTGCACGGCATGCCCAGCGGCGAACTCAGCAGTTCCACGCTGACCGCGTAGGGGGTGCCCTGCATCTCGCCGTAGAGCCGGTTGGAACCGGCCAAGCCACCGGCGTCGGTGCGGGTCTCCTCCTCGGGCAGGGCCTCGTATTCGTCGCGGGGGATCAGCCGCACGCCGGTGGGCACCCGCGACTGGTTGACCACCATCAGGTTGCGGCTCGGGTCGAAGGCACCGCTGCCCCAGTTGATGCCGCCCGTGGCGGCGGGGAAGACCACCGTACCCTCGAGGCTCGGCGGGGTGTAGAGGCCCTCGGAGCGCCGCGATGCGAGCTCGCGGCGGCAGCGGCCGCGGTCCCAGAAGGTCAGGCCCCAGGCGTCGTCCGGGGTCAGCTGCGGCGGGAAGAGGGTCGGCGGCGTGACCGGGAAGGGCTGGGTGGGCGAGAGCCAGTCGCCCGGGGCCGGGTCCTGGGGCACCGGGCGCTCCTCGATGGGGTGCAGCGGCTCGCCGCTCTCGCGGTCGAGCACGAACACATGGCCGGCCTTGGTCGAGACAACCACCGCCGGTACCCGGCCGGCGGCGGTGTTGAGCTCGATGAGCGAGGGCTGGGCGCCGACGTCGTAGTCCCAGAGGTCGTGGTGGACGGTCTGGAAGTGCCAGGCGACCTCGCCCACGTGCTCGCCGCGGGTGTGCAGGGCGACCACCGAGGAGGCGTAGTGGTCGAGCCCGTTCCGCTGGCCGCCGAAGTAGTCTGGCGGGGCATTGCCGGTGGGCACGAACAGCAGGCCGCGCTCGGCGTCGGCGGCCATCGGCGCCCAGACATTGGCGGTGGAGCGACGGTAGGGGCCCTCCGGTGGGCTGGCGGGCTGGTCCGGGGGTACCGGATCCCAGGCCCAGACGAGCTCGCCGCTGCGGGCGTCGAAGGCACGCACCACGCCGGGCGGAGCGTCGGCGCGCACGTTGTCGGCGACCAGGGCGCCGACGATGACCAGGTCGTCGACCACCAGCGGCGCCGAGGTGACGTAGTACTCCCAGGCCGGGATGTCGTCGCCGAGATCGTCGCGCAGCGCGATGCGGCCGGCCTCGCCGAACTCGGTGCACGGGCGGCCAGTGGCGGCATCGAGGGCGATCAGCTCGGCGTCCTGGGTGCCGGTGAAGATCCGCGCCCGACACTCGGCCGCGTCGTCGCTGGCGCCCGCAGCGCGCCAGTAGGCCACGCCGCGGCAGATCATCGGGTAGGCGCCGTGGAGTTGGCGCAGCCGGAGTTCGGGGTCGAACTGCCACAGCTCCTCGCCGGTCTCCGGGTCCAGGGCGATGACGCGGTTGTAGGGCGTGCAGAAGATCAGCCGTTCATCCACCACGATGGGGGTGACCTGCAGCGAGGTGCGGGTCTGGGTCTCGTCGCCGTGGGAGAAGTCGCCGCTCGCGTAGCGCCACACCTCCTCGAGATGGGCGACGTTGTCGGTGCGAATCTGATCGAGAGGCGAGTAACGCAGTCCGGTGAGGCCCTGGCCGTAGTGGGGCCAGTCGGCGATCGGGCCGTCCAGGTCGAGCTCCGGTGGCGGGGCGTCGCAGCCAGCGAGGAACAGCAGCGTGGCGGCGATGATCGGTCCTCGTCCCAGCTCTTGCGATCGCATCCTGCTGCTCCTCCCTGAAGACGGCGTGTCGGGCCGAGCCCCTCCTTCTCGACTTGAAGCTAGTCCATAAGCGGTTCCCGGGCGAGGCGCCATGCTTCGCCATGAGGCGAGCACTCACCCCGGCGATCGACGAGCGGTGTCGGGGAGAGGGGGATTCCGGAGTGGCGCGCGGCTCGATCCCGTGCCGTACTGAAGGCGCGCCGACAATGACAACCGGGGTACCCCCATGAGCCAGTCGTCCTTTCACCCGATCATCTATGTACGCGGCTTCGCCCGTCTCGATTCCGAGATCGAAGACACCATCAACACGCCCTACATGGGCTTCAACCTCGGTGCCACCCGGGTGCGACAGGGGCCGGGCGGCGAGCTCCACACCTTCATCTTCGAGTCGCCGGTGATCCGTCTGATGAAAGACTACGGCTACCGGGACGTCTACCAGGACGGCGCGCTCCGCGAGGACCGGCTGCCCCGCACGAGCCTGCTGATCCACCGCTATTACGAGGATGTCGAGGGTGGCGCGCAGCGTCCGTCGATCGTCGAGGCGGCCGACGACCTCTCGGCACGGATCCTGTGGTTGCGCGAGCGGGTCTGCGGCGACGATGCCGACGCGCGGGCGGCCTTCAAGGTCTATCTGGTGGCCCACTCCATGGGCGGGCTGATCTGCCGCTGCCTGCTCCAGAACGAGACGGTGGGCGACCCCGCGGCCAAGGCCTGCGTCGACAAGGTGTTCACCTACGGCACGCCGCACAACGGCATCGAGATCGCCGGGATCAACGTACCGCGCTTCCTGGGCATGTGGGACGTCAACAACTTCAACCGCCAGAGCATCGCCGACTTCCTGACGCTCAGGCCGCGTGACGGGCGCGTCAACCACCTGGACGGGGACTTCCCGCCCGAGCGCTTCTTCTGCCTGGTGGGCACCAATCACCGGGACTACCAGGCCGTTCGCTTCGCGGTCGGGTCGTCGAGCGACGGCCTGGTGAAGATCGACAATGCCTGGGTGGAGGATGCCCCCCGCGTGCATGCCTACCTCAGCCACAGTGGCCACTGCGGCATGGTCAACTCCGAGACGGGCTACCAGAACCTGACGCGCTTCCTGTTCGGCGATGCGCAGATGACGGCGCGGCTGGTGGTGGAGCACCTGCCGCTGCCGCCCTCCGTGGAGCAGGCGAAGCAGGACGGGAACGCGATCGAGGGTAGCTACCTGTTCGAGTGCACGGTGACGCCACGGCTGTTTCCGCCGGTGGCGTTGTCCGATCGCCGCGTCGAGCATGGCTCGGCGATCTTCCGCCGCTACGACGAGATGTGCCACCCGGACCGCGCCGGCCATGAGCACGCCCGGCACCCGGTGCTGTTCTCGGTCTACCTCGACAGCTCGAAGATCACGGTGACCCAAGGCCGGACCATGCTGCTGGTGGCCGACATCGCCGTGCGCAGTACCGAGTTCAAGGTCGCCGGGCGCTGGTTCGTCAGCCGCCGGGTGCCCGACGAAAACCTGTTCCGCGACAAGGTGGTGATACTGGCGACCGCCGCCGGCGATGGCTGGCGCCTGCGCTACATCATGGGCGACGAGGACTGGGGCGAGGGCCGCGGGCGTGCGGTCAAGGTCGACGAGGGCGGCGTCAGCTATGTGCCCCTGCGCAGCCGCAAGGGCTTCCGGGCACGGCTCCAACTGGAGATCGCCGCCTGGCAGTGAGCCGGGGCAACCTTTCCACCACGCAGCGCCGCCCCTTGGGCGGCGCTGCGCGTTGTGCGCCAGGCGATGTCACGGTGACCGGGATGTCCCGCGTGGACGTTGCCGGCATCCCGAGCGTTGACACAAGCGCTTCGCCATCCTGACCTGCATCGGGCCCCCCGGGGGTTCGTGAACCATACTGACAGGGCCGCGGTACCTCCTTACTTCCGGACTCAGGAGTTCACATGGCGTGTCATGATAAGGTGGTCATCCCCAATGAGCTGTCAGTGATGGCATGCAGCATGATGAGGGGGAGGGAGCTCGCGGTTTCATGACGCTGCTGCTGATCGTCACGCTGCCCCTGCTCGGCGCCCTGCTGACCTGGGCGACGGCCCGCGCCGAGGACCTGCGGGCCTCGGCCGTCGTCGCGGCGCTGGCCCCCGTGGCGGTGCTGGCCCTGGTGCTGTCCCTGCTGCCTGCGGTCCTGGCGGGCGAGGTCATCGTTGCCGAGTGGCGCTGGATCGACACCATCGGCCTCACGATCGCCTTCCGCATGGATGGGCTGGCCATGCTGTTCGCCCTGCTGATCGTCGGCATGGGCCTGCTGGTGATGCTGTATGCGCGCTATTACTTTGCCGGCAAGCGCGGGGGGGCCCATTTCTATGTCCTGACACTGGCGTTCATGGCGTCCATGCTCGGCATCGTCACCTCGGGCAACCTGCTGTTCATGCTGGTGTTCTGGGAAATGACGAGCCTGGTCTCGTTCCTGCTGATCGGCTTTCACTCGGATCAGCGCCCGGCCCGGCGTGGTGCCCGCCTGACCCTGGTGATCACCGGCGGCGGGGGGCTGGCGCTGATGGCCGGTGTCATCCTGATCGGCCAGGCGGTGGGCAGCTATCACCTGAGCGACGTGCTGGCGGCCGGCGATACCCTGCGTGAGCACCGCCAGTATCCGTTGATCCTGTCCCTGGTGTTGCTGGGGGCCATGACCAAGTCCGCCCAGTTCCCCTTCCACCTGTGGCTGCCGCATGCCATGAGCGCGCCCACGCCGGTGTCCGTCTATCTGCATTCGGCGACCATGGTCAAGGCGGGGATCTTTCTGCTGGCCCGGCTGCATCCGGTGCTGGCGGAAACGCCTCTCTGGCTGTACAGCGTCTCCACGGTGGGCATGGCGACCCTGCTCACCGGCGCCTTCGTGGCGATGTTCAAGCACGACACCAAGGGGCTGCTGGCCTACTCCACCGTCAGCCATCTGGGGTTGATCACCCTGCTGCTGGGCATGGGCACCAGGATGGGGTTGATCGTGGGCCTGTTCCACCTGCTCAATCACGCCCTGTTCAAGGCACCGCTGTTCATGATGGCGGGTATCGTCGAGCAGTCGACCGGCACGCGGGACATGCGCCGCATCAACGGCATGTGGCACTACATGCCCTATCTCGGCGTGCTCTCCGGCGTAGCCGCCGCCTCCATGGCCGGGCTGCCGCTGCTCAACGGCTTTTTGAGCAAGAAGATGTTCTTTGCCGAGACCATGGTCTCGCCGTTCACCGGCGTGCTGGCCTGGCTCACGCCCTCCCTCGCGGCCGTGGCCGGCCTGCTGTCGGTCGCCTACTCGGCGCGCATCTTCCATAACGTCTTCTTCAACGGAGCACCGCGGGACCTGCCCATCTGGCCCCCGAAGTCGCCGGGAGTGGGCATCCTGATCCCCGTGACGCTGCTCTCCGCCGCCTGCATCGTGGTCGGCATCGTGCCGCAATACGTGGTGCATACGCTGTTGAAGCTTGCCGCCGAGGCGGCGCTGGGTGGGGAATTGCCGCCGTACAATCTCGGCCTGCTGCACCGCTTCAACCTGCCGTTCCTGATGAGTGCCCTGGCGCTGACGGGCGGTCTCGCCATGTACGTGGCAAGACGGCAGCTTTTCGCCATCTATGACCGCTTGCCCGAGGTCGATGCCAAGGAAAATTTCGAGTGGCTGATGCTGCAGGCGGGGACCTTCGCCGAACGGCTGGTGCATCGGCTGGAGAACGGCTCGGTCCAGCGCTATATCGCGTTCGTGCTGCTCAGCGCCCTGATCACGATGGGCTCGGCCCTCGCCGCCATGACGGAGTGGCGGGGTCCCGAGGCATTGACTCCCCTCGATCCCATGACCGTATTCGGTACCGTGCTGTTGATGGCCTGTGCTCTGGGGGTGGCCGTCGGCCACCGCCACCGTTTCCTCGCCCTGTTGCTGACGGGGGCCGCCGGGCTCTTCGTGACCCTCACCTTTGCCCGTTTCTCGGCACCGGACCTGGCCCTGACGCAGCTGTCCGTGGAGGTGATGGCGGTGATCATCATGATGCTGGCCCTGTCCTTCCTGCCGCAGACGACGCCAGCGGAGTCCTCCGTGCGGCGTCGCGTGCGCGACCTCGCGCTCGCCGGCCTGAGTGGCCTGGGCATGGCCATCGTGGCCTTCGCGGCCATGACCCGCCCGACGCAGAGCATTTCCGGGTTCTTCCTGGCCCGTAGCGTCCCGGAGGGCGGCGGCAGCAATGTGGTCAATGTGATCCTGGTGGACTTCCGGGGCTTCGATACCCTCGGCGAAATCACGGTGCTGGGGATTGCCGCCGTGGCCGTCTTCGCGCTCACCCGCAACCTGCAACTCAAGGACCGCGTGCCCCAGGAGCGGGGACAGTACTGGGCGTCCGAGCCCCATCCCCTGATTCTCAGGATGATCGCCCGTCCCCTCCTGCCGTTAACGCTCATGGTGTCGGCCTACATCTTCCTGCGGGGGCATAACATGCCCGGAGGCGGCTTCATCGCGGGACTGATCACGGCCGTTGCCCTGTCGCTGCAATACATGGCGGGCAGCCTGGCCTGGGCCCACTCGTGCATGCTGACTCCCTTCCGTCCGCTGGTCGGGGGCGGCATCCTGCTGGCCGCACTCACCGGCCTGGGCAGCCTGGCAGTCGGTGCGCCTTTCCTGACCAGCTGGTTCGGGCACTATCGGCTGCCGATGCTGGGCGACGTCGAGCTCGCCACCGCGCTGCTGTTCGACCTCGGCGTCTTCATCACGGTGGTGGGGGCGACCCTGCTGATCCTGGCCAACATGGGCAAGCTCATGACCCTGCAGGGGCCGGGGAAGGAGATCGGCTGATGGAAGTGCTGTTTGCCGCCGCCCTGGGCGTGCTGACGTTCTGCGGTGTCTACCTGATCCTGCGCGCCCGCACCTTTCCGGTGGTGTTGGGCCTGACCCTGCTGTCCCACGCCGTGAACCTGTTTCTCTTCGGCATGGGCCGCCTGACCCTGGAGGCGCCCCCCATCATCGGCGCGAGCAGCCATCATGCCGATCCGCTCCCCCAGGCCCTGGTGCTGACCGCCATCGTGATCGGCTTTGCCATGACCGCCTTCGTGGTCGTGCTGGCCCTGCGTGCCGCGGTGGAGCTGCGCAGCGACCATGTGGATGGGGTGGACCCGGACGAGGACTGGCGCCCATGACCCACTTGCTCATCCTGCCGGTGTTGATCCCGCTGTTGGCCGGCGCCTTCCTGGTGGTCGCCTTCGCCGTTCCGCTGGTGCTTCAGCGCCTGATCAGCCTGCTCAGCACGGCGCTGCTCGTGCTGATCGCGTGGCTGCTGTTCGAGCGGGTCATGGCGGGGAATCATGTGCTGTACACGCTGGGCAACTGGTCGCCGCCGTTCGGGATTCTCCTGGTGGCGGATCGCCTCAGTGTCCTGATGCTGCTGATCACCGCCGTGCTGGCGGCGTTCTGCGCCCTCTACGCGGGCCGCGGGGACGACACCCGAGGTGCCCACTTCCATGCCCTGCTGCAGTTCCAGCTGGCGGGCATCAACGGCGCCTTCCTCACCGGTGACCTGTTCAACCTGTTCGTCTGCTTCGAGATCCTGCTGATCGCGTCCTACGCCTTGCTGTTGCACGGCGGCGGCATCGCGCGCTGCCGGGCCAGCCTGCACTACGTGATCCTGAACCTGGTCGGCTCGGCGATGTTCATCATCGGGGTCGGCATCCTCTATGGGGTGACCGGTACCCTGAACATGGCGGACCTGGCGGTACGCGTGGCCAATGCCCCCGCCGGCGACCTGCCATTGCTGACTGCGGCCTCGCTGCTGCTGCTGGTGGTGTTCGGCGTCAAGGCGGCCCTCTTGCCCCTGCTGTTCTGGCTGCCTCGGGCCTACACCGCCGCCAGCGCCCCCGTCGCGGCGCTGTTCGCGATCATGACCAAGGTCGGCGTCTACGCCATGCTGCGTGTCTTCAGCCTGATCTTCGGCCTGGAATCTGGTCTGGTCGACACCATCGCCTGGCAGTGGCTATGGCCGCTGGCGCTGGCCACCCTGGCGCTCGGAGGCATTGGGGTACTCGGGGCGATCAACCTGCGCAACCTGACCGCCTATATGGTCATCGTCTCCGTCGGGACCCTGCTGGCCACCCTGGCGCTGGGCAGCCGGGACGCCCTCGCGGCCGGGCTCTTCTACCTGATTCACTCCACCCTGATGACGGCGGCCTTCTTCCTGCTGGCCGACCTGATCGCCCGGCAACGCGGGGCAGCCGCCGACCACATGGTGATTGCGGCGGCCATGGCGCACAAGCGTACCCTGGGGATCGTGTATTTCGTCGGCGCCATCGCGCTTGCCGGCTTGCCGCCATTCAGCGGCTTTGTCAGCAAGGTGTGGATCCTGCAGGTGGCCGGCGGGACGGAGCGTCAGGCCTGGTTGTGGCCGTTGCTGCTGATTGCCGCCTTCATGATCCTGATCGCCCTGAGCCGGGCCGGCAGCAAGTTCTTCTGGCGGCAGTCCGGTGAGCCCCCGCTGCGATTGCGGGTGGACCCGGCAAGGCTTGGCGTCGTGATCACGATGCTGCTGGGCAGTGTGGTGCTGTCCGTGGCCGCCACGCCCGTCATGTCGCTCATGCTGGAGACCGCCGACGCCATTCTGTCGCCCGGTGCCTACGTGGAGGCGGTCGAGGCGGTGGCACGACAGACAGGGGAGGAACGCTGATATGGGAGCCCTTCGGCAACTGCGTTACTGGTGGCCCCGGCCCCAGTTTTCCCTGTTTCTGCTGGTGCTGTGGCTATTGCTGATGAACACCCTGAGCCTGGCCCAGCTGCTGACCGGCGCCTTCCTCGGCTGGTTGATCCCCTTCTTGACCCAGCCGTTCTGGCCGGAGCGCCCCCACTTGCACCGGGCGTGGCGGCTGGTGCCGTACTTCGCCCACCTGCTGTGGGACATCCTCAAGTCGAACGTCACGGTGGCCCGGCTGATTCTGCTGCCCCCGGAGCGACTCCGGCCCGCCTTCATCCGTTACCCCGTCATCCTGACGGATGAGTTCGCGCTCGCCATGCTGGCCAGCACCATTTCCCTGACCCCGGGTACGGTGTCGGCCGGGCTCAGCCCGGACCAGAAGACCCTGCTGATTCATGCCCTGCACGTGGTGGACGAAGATGCCCTGATCCGCCATATCCACACCCGTTACGAGCAACCCTTGAAGGAGATTCTGGAATGATCACCGCCGTCCTGCCGTTGGCCCTGCTGCTGTTCAGCATCAGCCTGTTGCTGAATCTCTATCGACTGCTGCGCGGGCCGGACCTGACCGACCGCATCCTGGGGCTGGATACGCTCAGCATCAATGCCATCGCCGTGATCGTGCTGGCGGGCATCTACATGGACACCACCATCATCTTCGAGGCGGCCATGCTCATCGCCCTCATGGGCTTCGTGGGCACCGTGGCCATGACCAAGTACCTGGTGCGTGGCGACGTCATCGAATGACCGCGAGGAGGGGCCAATGAACATTCCGTTGTGGCTGGACGCGTTGATCGCGGCGCTGTTGCTGATCGGCGCCATTGTGGCCACCCTGGGCTCGGTGGGGCTGGCCCGCATGCCGGACTTCTACATGCGCCTGCACGGGCCAACCAAGGCGTGCACCCTGGGGGTGGGCTGCACGATGCTGGGTTCGCTGCTGTACTTCAGTGCCGCCGGCCAGGGCATCAGCGTGCAGGAGGTGTTGATCACGGTCTTCCTCTTCGTCACCGCCCCGGTGAGCGCCCATGTGATGGCCCGTGCGGCGCTGCACCGTCGGGTGGCGTGCAGTGACAATACCCGCCACCCCCCCTGGCCCGAGATGGACCAGCCCCCGCTGACCCCCTCGCCGGCGAACCCGGGGGAGGCCCGCCATGCCCCCCCGTCATTCCCGGGGGAGGGCTCCGACACCCGGACCCGCGGCGGTTCATGAGGCCGGAGATCGCCGACCGGCTGGGAGTCAGGCCGACACTCCACTCCTCACTCCCCACAACGAAGCGCCGCCCCTCAGGGCGGCGCTTCGCATTGCTGACTCGACAACGTCACAGCGTCATGAAGGGCGAGGGCTCCTGGTCGGTGAACCGGTAGACGTCCCAGTCGCCCCGCTTGGGTCCCGGCATGCCCGGGGTGCCGATGGGCATGCCGGCCAGGCCGATGCCGCCGATGGCGGGGCGCTCCTCGAACAGCTGCTCGATGGCCGCCAGGGGCACGTGGCCCTCGATGGCGTAGCCGCCCATCAGGGTGGTGTGGCAGGAGCCGAGCCCGTAGGGCAGCCCGGCCTGCAGCTTGATGCTGCCCACCTCGACGTCGTCGACGATGGTGACCGAGATGCCCATCTCCTCCAGGTGGCGGGCGTAGTCGTCGCAACAGCCGCACTGCGGGTTCTTGTAGAGGGTGGCCGCGTCGGGCAGGGCGGCCTGGGCCGCGGCGGACCCCACCAGCAGGGCGCCGGCGAGCAGCAGGGACGTGGTAGGACGGTTCATGAGCGATCTCCCGGGTACTTGATCAGCGAGGTGATGTGTCTTCGTATTCAACCGCGTCAGCCCTGATCCTGCCTTGACCCAGCGCAAGGGGGCAAGCGGCCCCACGAACGCTTCAGACGGCACCCGAGGTTGGGGGCTGGGGGGGCGGAAACTGAGGCATCCTCAGAAATAGTTCGGCATTATCAATATGTTGGGCATGGATAGATGGCAGACTGCCAGCGCTGGGAGGCCCTAGGGGGTCAGACCCGAATGGCACTTACTTAAGCTTTTTCGGATGTCCGTAGCGTTGGATTTCCTCACGCGCTTGGTGGCGATGCGTTTTCAATAACCGGTGGGGCCGGGGGCGCCGTTTGATGGCC
>NZ_JCAKFQ010000025.1:0-68789 GCF_059509875.1 Halomonas sp. LMYGS-3
GTTGGCGACCAGGGTTTCGACGAACGCCTCGGAGGGGGTCATGGTCTGCTTGCCCTGCACGACGCGGCGGGTGTCTTGGGGATCGGGGGTGCTCATCGGGGTCCTCCTCGGCGCATCGCCGAATAGCGTTTTTGTGGTACAAAAAGTTCCGATTACCGAAACATGGTCAGAATCTAGCGCCCACAAACGACAACGTCAACATGAAATCTCGAAAAACGATACGATTTGATTTGTTTTCAGAAACAAGGTTACTCTCTCCCCACATGCTCCATGAACGAACCCAGGCCACCCGGCCGAGGAGACAGCGATGACGGATCTTCTTACTGCTCGCCCCGACACCCTGCTGTCGGCACGGGAACTGTTCGACATCGACAGCGATCTGCAGGTGCCCGCCTTCCACGAACGCAGCGAGTACGTGCCGGAGGTCGACGAGGCCTATCGCTTCAACCCCGATGTCACGTTGGCCATCCTGGCTGGCTTCACCCGCAACCGCCGAGTGATGGTTCAGGGCCTGCATGGCACCGGCAAGTCGACCCACATCGAGCAGGTGGCGGCCCGGCTCAACTGGCCCTGCCTGAGGGTCAACCTGGACGGCCATATAAGCCGCCTGGACCTGGTGGGCAAGGACACCATCGTGGTACGCGACGGCCTGCAGGTGACGGAGTTCCAGGAGGGAATCGTTCCCTGGTCACTGCAGCGCCCCGTGGCACTGATCTTCGACGAGTACGACGCCGGGCGGCCCGACGTGATGTTCGTCATCCAGCGCATCCTCGAGCGAGACGGCCAGTTCTCGCTGCTCGACCAGAACCGGGTGATCAACCCGCATCCCCACTTCCGGCTGTTCGCCACCGCCAACACCGTGGGGCTGGGCAACCTGTCAGGGCTGTATCAAGGCACCCAGGTACTCAACCATGCGCAGATCGACCGCTGGAACATCGTCGCCAATCTGGACTACCTCTCCGCCGAGGAGGAGATCGAGATCGTGCTGGCCCGGGTGCCCCACAAGGCCACCGAGAAGGGCCGCAAACTCATCGCCTCCATGGTGGCGGTCGCCAACCTCACCCGTCAGGGCTTCGCCGCCGGTGACCTGTCCACGCTGATGTCGCCGCGCACAGTGATCACCTGGGCCGAGAACTGCGAGATCTTCCGCAACCCGGCCCTGGCCTTCCGCCTCTCCTTTCTCAACAAGTGCGACGAGGCGGAGCGGTGGATCGTTGCCGAGTACTACCAGCGCTGCTTCGGCGAGGAGCTCGACGAGTCCTGGCTGCACGAGAGTGCTGCCTCATGACGGCCAGCGCCCAGCAGCAGGCACGCCGCCAGCAGCGGGTCGAAGCGCTCTGCGCGGCGACACTGCGCGCGCTCACCGGGCAGCCCGACCTGCACTATCGTGGCAAGCGGCTCTACCGGGGCGAGCGCTTCCTGCCGATGCATGCCCCTCACCAGCGCGTCGACCCGGCGCTGGCGCCCTTCGCCGACTGTCGTGCCGCCGCCGACGGCATGGCGCTGCGCCTGCGGCACTCCGACCCCGACCTCCACCAGCGCTGCTGTCCCGAGGCCCCAATCGCCCGGCTGATCTTCGAGTTGCTCGAGCAGCTGCGCGTCGAAACCCTGGTGCCGGATGGCCTGCCCGGCATGGCCAGCAACCTGAGGCGTCGCTTCACGCACTGGTCGCGGGACTTCCACCGTTCCGGCCACACCGAAGGCAGCATCGGCATGCTGCTCTACACCGTGGCCCAGATGTGCTGGTCGCGGCTGAATGCCTGTCGCGTGCTCGAGGAGACCGAGGACTACATCGAGGGCACCCGGGCCTCACTGGTGGGGGCCATGGGCAGCGCGCTGGTCGGCATTCGCCGCCACCGCCACGACCAGCAAGCGTTCGCCCCCCACGCCTTGGCAATCGCCAGACTGATCGACGGACTCGTCGAGGCCGAGCGTGCCGACGCGCCCGAGGGCAGAGACGAGACTGACGAACAGGCAGTGAAGGAGGGCTTCTCCCTGCTGCTGGACTTCGACCAGGACGCCGGCGATGACGAGGGGTTTGCCACGGCACGCAGCGGCGCCAGCAAGGCCTTCGCGGAGAGTGACCAGGCCTATCGCGTCTACACGACCCGCTATGACCGGGAAGTGGCCGCTGGCCGCCTGGTACGTCGGGCGCTGCTCGACGAATACCGTGAGCGCCTGGACAAGGGCATCACCGAACAGGGCATCAACCTGCCGCGACTGGCACGCCAGTTGGGCGCGGTACTCGCCAAGCCACAGCGCGACGGCTGGCGCTTCGGCGAGGAAGAGGGCCGCATCGACGGCCGCCGCCTCGCCCAGTTGGTCAGCTCGCCCGCCGAACGGCGGCTGTTCTGCCAGGAGCAGTACCGCTCCACGGCCGACTGCGTGGTCAGCCTGCTGATCGACTGCTCGGGGTCGATGCGCCACCAGATCGAGCCGCTGGCCATGCTGGCCGACTGCCTGATCCGCGCCCTCGAAATGATCGGCGCGCGCAGCGAACTGCTCGGCTTCACCACCGGCGCCTGGAACGGCGGCAAGCCCTACCAGGAGTGGATGAGACAGGGCCGGCCCCGTCACCCCGGGCGACTCAACGAGGTCTGCCACCTGGTGTTCAAGGAAGCCGACCGTGGCTGGCGACGCAGCCGCCGCGACATCGCCGCCCTGCTCAAGGCCGATCTCTTCCGCGAGGGTATCGACGGCGAGGCGGTGGAGTGGGCGTGCAACCGGCTGCAGGCTCGCAGCGAAGCACGCAAGATCCTGATCGTGATCTCCGATGGCTGTCCGGCCGACAGCGCCACCGGCCTGGCCAACGACGCCTACTACCTGGACAACCACCTCAAGGAAGTCGTGGCCCGACGCAGCCAGCAAGGCGAGGTGGAGATCCTGGGGCTCGGCGTGGGGCTGGATCTCAGCCCCTTCTATCGCCGTTGTCTGGCCACCGACATGTCCCAGACGCTCGACAGCCAGTTATTCTCGGAAATCGTGCAACTCATCGGCGGCCGCCATCGGCGCTGAGCGACAGGAGGTCGAATATGGCCAAGACCCGCATGGTGACCCAGTTCGGCATGGGCACCTCGATCCGCAGCCACCACTATACCGAGGCGGCGGCACGGGCGATCCGCGATGCCCTGTGGCACAACTCGCTCAACGTCGCCGACGCCTTCGGCTTTCCCAAGGAGGCGATGCTGATCGAAGTGGAGATCGGTATCCAGCAGCCCGAGGCCGTGGATACCGAGGCGCTGCTGGGCATCTTTCCCTACGGCCAGCCGCGGATCTCGGTGGTCAAGGGCGGCCTCGACGTCGATAAACCGGACGGCTCGGGTACCACCGTGGTCGCCAATGCCGCCGTCATCGTCTCCTTCGACATGGAGCGGAGCCATGACTGAGCGTCGTATCATCCTCGAGATGGGGACCGGCAACGATCTCTACGGCGAGGACTACACCAAGGCGGCCTGTCGCGCGGTGCAGGACGCGCTGCACCACTCCTCGATCGTGCTGTTCAAGTCACTGGGCATTGACCACCAGGAGATGCGCGTGCAGGTCACCATCGGCGTGCAGCAACCCGAGCGGGTCGACGTCGACGTGGTCACGGCCGAACTGCCTCGCGGCCGGGCCGAGGTCAACGTCGTGCACGGCGGGCTCAATGTTCACGACCCGGACAACGACACTACCCATGTGATTGCCACGGCGGCGATTGCCGCCCTGCTGCCGATCGACCCTGCGCGGTGGCGGTTGAGTGCGGGCAGGGACTGATGGGCGCGATGGGCTGACGCTGTCAGTTTCCGCCTCTTCCATTCGCTGCCGGCCACAGGTGCCATCATTGTCTCCCGACTGGCCCCAACGCCAGGGAGCCAGCCCTGCCAGGGTCATGACTAGCGAGACGATAGCTCACCACTCGACGGAAGGCCGAGCGGCCTGACCCTGGCCCTGATACAACGACAACGACTCGCGAGGCACCCTGCTTATGAGTCTCCCTCTTCCCCACCCATCGCGGGCACGGACCTGGGCATTGCCCCCACTGCTGAGCGCGACGTCCAGCGCCCAGGCAGCCTGTATCGACCAGGCCGCCGAGGCCGGTATCGGCTCATCGGCCATCGCCCATGCCGCGGTGCGCACTCGACAGCCGATGACCGAAGGCTATGTCTCGCTGCTCGAGCCCCTGGTCGACACCATCATCATCTGCAGCCTGACCGGCCTGGTGATCGTCACCACGCTCTACTACGATCCGGCCCTCACCAACGGGGCTGGCGGCATCGAGATGACCTCACGGGCCTTCGAGCGCAACGTGGCCTGGTTTCCGCTGCCGCTGTCGGTGGCGGCCCTGCTGTTCGCCTTCTCCACCGCCATCTCCTGGTCCTACTACGGCCTCAAGGGCTGGAGCTACCTGTTCGGGGAGGGGCGGCTGGGACGCAACCTGTTCAAGGGGCTGTTCTGTACCTTCATCGTGATCGGCTCGATGATCCAGCTGCAGTCGATGCTCGACCTCTCCGATGCGCTGGTGTTCGTGATCTGCGTGCCCAACATCCTCGGCATCTATCTGCTGGCACCGGTGATCAAGCGGGAACTGAAGCGCTACCACCGCAGACTGGCCAGCGGCGAGATCCTCGATCCTCGCGCTCGCGCATCGCTGCCGCCGGCCACTGCCACATCAACGAAGGCCTCTGACCCGACCAATGGCTGAATCCCCTGGTCAGGGGCCTCGAGCCAGGACGTGTCTAGTGAAGTCTGCCAAGACCAGGCCGATGCGGATCGCCGTCAGCACGGATAAGACGCGACGGCAGCCCGAGGTGGCGGCGTCATCCCCCCTCCTTGGGCGCGTGCCTCGTTCGCCGCCACATATAACCTAATGATCTATCAATTTTTCTATTTATTCCTTTTAACCGATCATTGGCTCTTTATACTGCGAGGACAAGCCATACGACATGGGAGGCCCGACGTCTCCCAACCTGTCTTCCAGTATCTGGCAGTGGAGGCACGCGCCATGATCGAACCACAACGGACTATCAGCCGTCATCAGCTGGAAGAGCGGATCGCCTACCTGCAGGTGACACTCGCGGCGCTGACCGCGCAGCTGGAGAGCCAGCGCCAACTCGATACGGCCGCAGGGGCGCAAGCCACTCACTCACCTCTTGCCCCCCCCCAACCGGACCCGGTCGAAACTCCCCTGCCGATCGCGGCCGGCTGATCCACCGTCGACTGGCATACGCCCGCGCCGAAAAGGCACGGCGTTAGCCTCTAGTGCCTTGCATTCGGGTGTTCTGTGGGCCGGGCGAGTCGCTGCTGCCCAAGCGGCGCGAAAGACTCGCCAGTGCCTCGTCCGGCGAGGTGAAGCAGTTCGTCTCGGTGAGCGTCTCGCAATAGCGGGCCTGGCGCAGCAGTGTCAGCGCCGACGGCTTGAAGTTGCAGAAGTACAGCTCGCCGCCCAACGCCCGCAGCCGATCGACCTCGCGGGCCAGCAGTTCCGCACCGGCGAAGTCGATGAAGTTGACCCCCTGACCGACCAGCACAATGTGCCGATAGCCCTCGGCGGTCTGCTGGTGCAGCGTCCACTGCACATGATCCACGGCGCCGAAATACAGCGATCCCTCGAGTCTGAGCACCTGCACCTGGCCATCGGGTAGCCGACCGGGAGCGGCCGGCACCGCGTACGGCGCGCCGGCGACCGATTCGGGAGCGAGTGGCACCAGCGGCGGCTGCGCGGTGCGCTTGAGGTAGAGGACGAGGGACAGCAGTACACCCAGGTAGATGGCGAACTCCAGGGCCAGCAACAAGGTCGAGGCGAAGGTCACCCCCAGGATGGCCGTCTCGCCGCGGCTGATACTCACCAGGTCACGGATCTCGTGCCAGTCGATCAGGTTCCAGGCGATCAGTAACACGATGCCCGCCATCGCCGGCATCGGCAGGTGGCGGGTAATGCCCGGTGCCAGTAGCAGGATTCCCACCAGGATGACCGAGGCGAACACTGCCGCCAACGGGGTGCGGGCCCCGGCATCGTAGTTGGCACCGCTGCGGGTGAAGGAGCCGGACCCGGCGTAACAGGAGAAGAAACTGCCCACCACGTTGGACAGCCCCTGCCCCACGAACTCCTGATTGCCGTCGATGCGTTGGTGAGAGCGCATGGCCACGGCCCGGGCGATGGAGACCGCCTCGATCAGCGCGATGATGGCCACGGCCAGGGCCCCGGGGGCCAGCTCGCGCAGGGCCTCGAGGGACAGGATCGGCATCGAGGGCGGCGGCAGTTGGGCGGGCATGGCGCCCACCATGGGCACACCGCGTTCGACCCCACCGATTCCCCAGGCAAAGAGGCCACCCACCGCCATGGCGAGCAACATGTAGGGCCAACGCGGACACAAGCGACGAATCAGGAGTGCGCTGCCCAGTGTCACCAGGCCGACGGCCAGCACGGCGAAATTGGTCTCGGGCAGGGCCCTCGCCACATCGATCAGGGACGGGATGAATGCCTGTCCTGAGGGCAGCTCGACCCCGAAGAGGTGCCGCAATTGACTGGTGGCAATGAGCACGGCGGCACCGGCGGTAAAGCCGATCACCACCGTATGGGAGATGAAGTTGACCAGCGCCCCGAGACGCACCAGCCCCAGCGCCAGCTGGATGAGCCCCGTCAGCAGGGTCAAGGTAATCACGTAGGGGATGAACTCGGGGCTGTCAGGCGAGACCACGCCGGAAACCACACTGAACACGACGATGGAGATCGCCGCCGTGGGCCCCGATACCAGATGCCGCGACGAACCGAACAGGCCGGCCACGATGGCCGTGACAATCGCCGTATAGAGCCCGTACTGGGGCGGCAGCCCGGCAATCAGGGCATACGCCACCCCCTGCGGCAGCACGATCACCGCCCCGGTCAGACCGGCCATCAGGTCGGCACGCAGGGTGGATCGATCCACCCCGGGCAGCCAGGTCAGAAAGGGGAAGAGTCGCGCCAGCCGCGGAGAGGAGGAGCGTTTCATGAGGCCTCCCAATCCCGGCTCAGCACTGCTGGCGACCGTAATACAGGTTGACCACGTGGCGCGCCTCGGCGAAGAACAGCCAGCGCTCCGCCAGTAATCCGACGATCACCACCAATGGCGCCAGAAGCGCCACCATGGCGATATCTGTCCGCAGGAGTACCACCAGCATCAGGAACGGCAGGATGAAGCCACAGAGATGGACGACCAGACGGAGTTGCAGGATCCGTTCTGCCGCCGCCTGGAAGCTGAATTCGCGGTTGAGGAAGCTGTCGCTGCTCTGGCCTGGCTCGAGCATCTTGATACGCGAGCGCGTGATGCCCAGCGCGGTATTGATGGTGGGCCCCTGGGGCTTGCCGATCCAGAAGTAATAGACGCCCTTGGCGATCCCCGCGATCACCAGCAGCACCAGCGCCATCGTTGCCACGGTTTCCGCGTTCCCCCCGAACGCCACGGTCAGGGCGGTCAGTAGTACCGCCCCGGAGGCGAGCCCGAGCAGCAGGTAGTTGGCGGGCACCAGAGGGCTGTTCCACTGCGGGATGGTGCGCAGGCTGGCGTAGATCATCCCGGTGGCGAACACCGTGACGAGCGCCAGCAGCATCGCCAGGGTGCCGGCGATCGCCGACCACCAGGCCAGCTCGCCCCCTGAGAGCCACAGCCCCAACGCGTAGAGCATCACGCACGGGTAGAACAGCACCGAGAAGACCGCCTCGCGCGACAGCCAGGAGGTGCGGAAGCGAAAGAAGGCGCGCCAGGCATTCCTGGGGTTGGCGAGGTGCAGCGTGGACGCCAGCAGCCCCAGAGTGGCCAGCAAGACGCCGACGATGATCGCGGCCAGGGTGCCCGACCCGCCCATTCCCGGCACGCCACCCAACAGGTGAAGCGAGATCGTGAGCATGACGAGACCGAAGCCGGCGCCGGACGCGACGGTAAAGAAGATGACGGACAACGCAGGATGCATGTGAACTCTCCTGTTAGCGCGAGACGCTCTTGCCGATCCAGCTCTTGAAGCGCTCGGTCAGCGATGGCAGGGGGGTGCCCGGCGTGGTCTCCGCATGGGGCTTGTGGCGTGGCGGCAGGTAGTGATTGACCGGGTTGTAGCCGAGCTCGGACATGGGTTGGTGACCGTTACGCTCACGCACCAGCCGGCTGACCTCGGAATCCGGGTCATCGAAGTCGCCGAACACCCGCGCACTGGTGGGACAGGTGATCACGCAGGCCGGCTGCCGATCGGCCTCGGGCAGCAGCTCGTCGTAGATGCGATCCACGCACAGGGTGCACTTCTTCATCGTCCCGACGGCTTCGTCGAGCTCGCGGGCGCCATAGGGACACGCCCAGGCGCAGAGGTTGCAGCCCATGCACTTGTCCTGGTCGACCAGCACGATGCCGTCCTCCTCACGCTTGAAGGAGGCACCGGTGGGACACACCGTGACGCAATCCGCCGTTTCGCAGTGCATGCACGACATGGGCATGTTGATGGTCTTGTTGTTGGGGTAGGTGTCCACCTCGTAGGTACGCACCCGGTTGAAGGCGACGCCACTGGGTTCCTTGCCGTAAGGCTGGTAGTCGGTCAGCGGGCCCAGGGTCCCCGAGGTGTTCCACTGCTTGCAGGCCACCACGCAGGCGTGGCAGCCCACGCAGGTGTCCGTATCGATGACCAGGCCGAGTTTCATGTCTACCTCCGCTTGATGATGTCCAGGAGAGAGCGACGCAGGGGCACCGCTTCATGGGTCTGATAGCGAAGCTGATCGGGTGGGGGCGTGGCGCCGGGCAGCGGTTTCACGGTGGCGAAATGCGGCCAGCTGCTGCCCGCCTCGTCCGGCTCAGCCGGGGTGATGCTCACCTGGAGGTCGTACCAGGCGGCCTGGCCGGTGACCGGATCGGAGTTGGTCAGGCGCCGCTCGTCATCAGCGGCCGGCAGCAGCTCCGAGATCAGGTGGTTCATCAGGAAGCCGCGCTGCGATTCGGGGGCATCCGCTGACAGGCCCCAGGCCCCGCTCTGCTTGCCGATCGCATTCCAGGTCCACACCGTGTCTTCCTGGCACCCCTCCATCAGCTTGACCTGCACCCGGATACGGCCGTGATGCGATTCGACCCATACCCAGCTCTTGTCCTCGATCCCGAGGCGCTCGCCCTGGCCGCGGTTCATGAACAGGAAGTTCTCCGCGGTGATCTGACGCAGCCAGGCATTCTGTGAGTCCCAGGAGTGATACATGTGCATCGGGCGCTGGTTGATGGCATGGAAGGGGTAACGTTCCCGTGCCACGCGCTGTTCCTCCAGCGGCACATAGTACTGGGGCAGCGGATCGAAGTACTGCACCAGCCGCTCGCGGTCTACCGTCTCGGGCGGCAGCGGGCCGGCGTAGAGCCCCTGCCCAGCCAGGCGGAACTTCTGCAGCACTTCGGAGTAGAGCTCCATGACGATGGGCTCGCTCGAGGGGTTGAACCCCACCTCCTTGGCCCACTTCAGGTAGTCGCGGTTGGCGAAGCGGTAGAAGCGCATCGACTCAGGCAAGTGATACTGGAAGAACCCACCGTTTTCCTTGTACTTCTCCCACTGCTGCGGGTTCGGCGCCCCGCGCAGGTGCTGGGTGCCGTCCTCGCCACGCCAGCCGGCGAGGAAGCCGATGCCGGGGGCCTTCTCCCAGCGGGTGATGAAATCGGTGTAACCGCGGTACTTGGGCTGGCCCTGCTCATCGACGAAGGCCGGAAAGCCCAGCCGCCCGGCGAGATCCACCATGACCTCCTGCCAGGGCCGCACGTTGCGGTCCGGCACCAGCACCGGCACGCGCACGGCGTCGCACGGCGCGTCCGGCTCGGAGATCGGCCGGTCGAGCATGGAGATGGCGTCGTGACGTTCCAGATAGGTGGTATCCGGCAGCACCAGATCGGCGAAATTCACCGTCTCGGAGTGGAAGGCATCCACCACCACCAGGAAGGGCAGCTTGTAGTCGCCGTTGGCGTCCTTGGCCCGCAGCATGTCCTGCACGCTGTTGGTGTTCATGGTCGAGTTCCAGGCCATGTTGGCCATGAACAGGATCAGCGTGTCGATGGGGTAAGGGTCGCCGTTGACCGCATTGGTGATGACCATGTGCATCAGTCCGTGGTTGGCCAGCGGCGCCTCCCACGAATAGGCCTTGTCGATACGCAGCGGGCGGCCCTCGGCATCGATGACCAGGTCCTCGGGCGACGTCGGAAAGCCCAGCGGCGGTGCCGTCAGGGGGGTATTCGGCGCCGTGTCGCGTGCGGGCTTGACGGGGGGCGGCGTATGCCGGGGAAATGGCGCCTTGGCCCGATGCCCTCCCGGCACGTCGATGGTGCCCAGGAAGACCTGCAGCAGATGCAGTGCCCGGCAGGTCTGGAAGCCGTTGGAGTGGGCCGAGATGCCGCGCATGGCGTGCATGGCCACCGGACGACCGATGAAGCGGTCATGCTTGCGTCCGGCCCAGTCGGTCCACTCGCAGGCGATCTCGATGGTCTCCTTGAAGGCCACATGAGCCATCTCGAGCGCCAGGCGCTCGATGGTGTCCGCCGGGAGACCGCACACCTCCGCCGCCCTTGCCGGGGCATACTGCGGATCGAGATACTTCTCGGCGATCAGCGTCATTACGGTGCGCGCCCGGCGGCCATCGGGCAGGGTGTACTCGCCAAACAGCGCCGCCTCGACCTCGGGCATCATGCCATTGACGAACACCTCCTGGGCGGTGTCCCAGACCAGCGGCTGGCCCTCGTCGTCGCGGGCGATCAGGCCATCATCGGCATGGCCGGGATTGTCGATCACCAGGAACGGTGCGTTGGTGTAGCGTCCCAGGTACTCCCAGTCCACCAGGTCTCGGCTGAGCAGTACATGGCACATGGAGAGCGCGAGCATGCCGTCGGTCCCGGGGCGAATCGGTACCCACTCATCGGCGACGGCCTGGTAGCCGGTGCGCACGGGGTTGACCGCGACGAACTTGGCCCCGCGGCGCTTGAGTTTCTCGATGCCGATCTTGATCGGGTTGGAGGCATGATCCTCGGCCACCCCCCACAGCATGAAGTACTTGGCCCGGTCCCAGTCGGGGTCACCGAACTCCCAGAACGACTGGCCGATGCTGTAGAGCCCCGCGGCGGCCATGTTCACCGAGCAGAAGCCGCCATGGGCGGCCCAGTTGATGGTGCCGAACTGCTGGGCCCAAAGCCCGGTGAGGGCCTGCATCTGATCGCGGCCGGTGAAGAAGGCGAGCTTCTTGGGGTCGGTGGCGCGGATCTCACGCAGGCGTTCGGTGAGGACTTCCAGCGCCTCGTCCCAGGAAACCTCGACGAACTCGCCGGCGCCGCGCTCGGTGCCCGGCTTGCGCATCAGCGGGTTGCGCAGCTTGGCCGGCGACATCTGCTTCATGATGCCGGCATTACCCTTGGCACAGAGCACCCCCTTGTTGATGGGGTGGTCGGGGTTGCCGCGGATGAAGCGCACCCGGTTGTCCTCCACGGTCACCTCGATGCCGCAGCGGCAGGCGCACATGTAGCAGGTGGTGTGGTGCTTCTCCTGGGCCGAATGATCTTCGAAAGATGGCAGCTCCCGAGCGGCGGAAGCCGCATCCGCACTTGGCACGGCACCATTCGGCGCGAAGAGCATTTGCAGGGCTTTATCGAACACGGGTTGCCTCCTTCGAGCTGCCATCCGGCTTGGCGCCGATTCCGAAACTGCTGGTCATCAGTGAGCCCGGTGCATTAAAAAGGGCATAAGGTAATTTCCATATCGAGCTTAGCTGCGGCTAAACTATAGTGACAGTTCATGGAAGTTAATCTTGCATAACCCTGGGTAATGAAGATGAACCTGCACCTGCTCCGAATCTTCGTCGCCGTGGTCGATGCCGGCAGTTTCTCTCGTGCCGCGGAAGCGCTGGCGATCAGCCAGCCCGCCGTCTCCAAGGCGGTGCGTGAGCTCGAGTCACAGTTGGAAACCACCCTGCTGGATCGCCAGGGCCGCTCGTTCCGACCGAGCGAGCCCGGCCAGGCCCTCCATACCTACGGCAGGAGCATCTTCGCGCTTGAGCGAGAGGCCCACGAGGCGGTGGCTGCCTTCTACGGCCTCGAGCGCGGGCGGCTAACGATCGGCGCCAGCACGACCATCGCCACCTACTGGCTCCCGCCGCTGGTCGCTGAATTTCATCGCCGCCACCCCCGTATCGAGATACGGCTGGTCAGCGAGAACACAAAGCAGATCATTGAATCGCTGATCGACTGTCAGGTGGATGTCGCGCTGGTAGAAGGGATGACGGCCGACCCACGTGTCGAGGCACGCCCCTGGTTCGAGGAGGAGATGGTGGTCATCGCCGCCGACTCACCTGAGCCAAACCAGCAGCCGACAGAGACGACGTCGCCTGCGGCAGAGCCGGTGTGGGTGGTACGCGAGCCCGGCTCGGGCACCCGGGAAGCCACCGACGCGCTATTGGGAGAGCTGGGCATGGCGAGCCCGCAAACCATCGAGGTCGGTAGCAACGAGGCGATCGTCCAGACCGTCTCATCGGGAATCGGGCTCGGCCTGGTCCCCCGCATCTGTGCCAGGGACCAATTGAGGCTGGGCCAGGTGAGGGAGGTGGACATCGGCAAGCCGGCGATCCAGCGCCAGCTCTACCGGGTGCGGCTACCCCACCGCACGGTCAGCCAGGTGGCGATCGCCTTCGAGGCGCTGCTTGCGACGAAATCATCTATCTAATGAAAACGTGTGAGATATCGCATGAAACGAGCTACCTGTCATAGCGGAAACGCGGTATAAATAATGAAGCCGCCCGTCAGGACCAATATAATGAAAACGAAACGCCGCATGGATGCATCCGACACGTTTGGAGGCAGTCGTCCACCTAACCAGCCGAAAAACATCACAACCGGAATTGACAGAACCCCTAGGCGCACCACGTCAAAACCAACATTCCCCTCAAGCCCTACGACTATCAACCTCCCGACACCTAAAGCGCCAAAAAGAGCAATTAAAGAAACACGAATACTCTCGATACTTAGCGGCTGACGGTAAAGCTGATAGACAAGTGGCGGCGCCGGCACACTGAACAAACCACCAAGGACTCCGCCCACAGCTCCCATGGATATGAAGCTAGATGCACTGGACATTGCTTTTCTTGGCTTTGGCCGCCAGATAAGCACCACCCCCCCACCTACAATCAACAACCCCAGCAATAAACGCAAAACTGCCTCTGCATAAGCGCTGAGGTAGCGAAGCGCTATTACCCCAACGACCATTGCAGGCATCAAACCGACAAGAGTCATGCGTATAATCCACCAATCGGCATTCCTTAAACGTGGCAGCACGACAACACCTCCAAGTGCCACGCTCATGACATTCAATGCCGTGGCAGTTGCAGCGATGGAGCTGATCTCGAGCAAAACCACGGCGCTAAGCACAAATATCCCCAGCGCAAATCCGGTAACGCTCTGAGCATAGGCACCCAAAGCGACGGCAACCAGAAAGAGCGGGAGTGAAGCTTCCATCTACTTTACGTGCCGAACAGCGATGTCATTTCAAGTCGTTGGTGGACTTTCTCGAGAGACATGTTTTGATGGCCTTTTCAATAAAATAGTTAAAGGTTGCGGGGTCTTTCAGCACCATGAAAGTGGGCGATTTATCGATTCCAGCATGGAATTATCCATTACCCCGACACCATGGGAACACCGCCACTGTTTAACCACTCTTCCGTCAGTGCTTCTGAATACCGAGAATTTCCCTGGCTTGCTGCCAGGTAGCTACAGGACGCTCGTATTTTTCGCATAGTTGTGTGACTCGCTTGACAAGTGCAGCATTGGAGGGTGCCAAGGTATCCTTGGTCAGGCGAACATTGTCTTCCATTCCGGTGCGAGTGTGGCCACCTGCGGCAATCGACCATTCGTTGACGACCACTTGCTGTGATCCCATTCCGGCCCCACACCATTGCGATCCCGGCGCAATGCGGTTAAGAGTGTCGATGTAAAAATCGAAGGTTGGCTTATCTACTGGCATAGCGTTTTTGATACCCATGACAAACTGCACGTATAAGGGTGCCTTGATTTTTCCTTGAGCCATCAGGTTTGCCGCCTGATGAATATGTGAAAGATCGAAGGCCTCTACCTCAGGCTTTATATTATATTTCAGCATTTCGCCAGCCAGCCAATCCACCAGCTCCGGAGAATTCTCATAAACTCGGTTGGGAAAGTTATTTGAGCCCACCGAGAGACTGGCCATGTCAGGCTTTAACGGCAACATACCGCCGCGTTCTCGATCGGCCCCCGAACGACCTCCTGTAGAGAATTGCACGATCATCCCGGGACAAAACTTCTCCAACCCCTCCTTCAAGCGTGCAAATTTTTCCGGATCAGAACTGGGTGTTTCATCCTCATTACGCACATGGCAGTGAGCAATACTTGCACCAGCCTCAAAAGCTTCCTGGGTACTCTCTACCTGCTCTTCAATTGTGACAGGAACCGCAGGATTATTGCTTTTCTTAGGGAGGCTACCGGTGATCGCAACACAAATAATGCAAGGATTAGACATCTCGAATTCCTCTTATGGGTTAAACCTTCTTCTCTGCAGAACCATTTGCAAAGCCAGTCGACTGACAGCCACTTACTTCTTAAGAGAGTGGTAATCGGCCACAATCTCGCCTCAGTAGAAATTTCTGTCATGCTCGCCTTCCGCCAGGACGATGCTTCATACCACTGGCCGGGTCTTCGCAAAAGCGGCGTACTCCCGCATTTTTGCCAACATACCCTCCAGGTGCGGGTATGCCGACGGCGTGAACAGTGTGTCGTCGACCAGCGGCAAGAACTCGCAGGCTACGGCGGTACTGATGTCAGCCTGCGTCAGGCGCTCACCCAACATCCACGGCCCCTGAACCTGGCCTTCCAACCACTCGAGTGCCGAGCGGACCTGCCCGCGATTGTGTTCGACCCAAGGTTCATGAATCTTCTCGGGAGGTCTCATGGCCATTTCCCAACGCATCTGACCGGCCTTTTCCATTGCCCCAACGGCAACGGCAGTCAGCCGCAAGGCAGCTCGGCGCAGCTGGCCAGCCGGGGGCATGAGAGCCCGGTCTGGACCCGCCAGCTCATCCAGGTAATCAAGAATGGCCGCACTGTCCACCAGGACCTCCCCTCCCTCAAGTACCAGCGCGGGAATGCGTCCCACCGGATTCAGCCGACGAACCTCATCGAGGTTATTCCACGCCGTCAGCGGCTCGTTCTCGAATTCGAAGTCAAGCATACCCAGCGTGATCGCAACACGCCGAGTAAATGGCGAAAGGTACCTACCGATCAAGAGCATCACCACTCTCCTCATTAATGAGCGAGGGATAGCCGCTTTCACAGCCCGACATGATCCCCCGCCAATCCGCTAGCTGTCAGTCGTTATCGCGAAGGAGCGGATCCATGGTCGCTCTGCCAGCCCCTTGGCCAAGGCACCGACCGGTGAGTCACCGATAACGTAATCGGTATTGATCGGGCCCGCCGCTTTCAGGGCATCGTACTCACGATCGTCGTAGAATACCGAAAGCAAGATATCATCATCGGAGGCAGAGCGACCGCGACGCTTACGTGCTGCCTCCAGTTGTGGCTCGATATAGGAGCCGGTTCGCCCAGTGACCGGTTCCTTGCCACGCGTAAGCTTGTCGAACAGGTCCGGCTCGATCTTGCCGGGGACTTCCCCGAAGTAGCCGAGCACGTACTGCCGGATCTCGTCGGCCACGGCGTCGTAGCGGTGTTTACTGGTGATGTTCAGGAACGCCTGAGTCGCGACGTATTGGGCAAAGGGACTCACCAGAATCGGGTAGCCCAGGTCCTGGCGCACGCGCCCCGCCTCCTCCAGAAGCTCCTCGAGACGATGCTCCATGCCCATGCCCACCAGCTGGGCCTGCAGGTTGGAGATCATTCCCCCCGGCACCTGGTGATGGAAATGGAACTCGTCGTACTCGCGGATCTCACCGGTGGGCTTGCCTTCCTTCCAGGCGATGTAACGCAGCTTGTCCGCGGCTTCCTCGATATTGCTCAAATCCAGGGGAACATCGATCCCGGCGTGGCGCAGGTTGTTCACGATGCTCTCCGTCGCCGGGTGAGAGGCACCGTTGGCCAGTGTGGAGGTCGCCGTGTGCAGCACATCGGCACCCAGCTGGGCACAGCGAAACAGCACATACGGCGCCAATCCCGATAGGCAATGGCTATGGATGCCAAGAGGCAGGTCACCACACGCCTGCTTCGCCGCCGGCACGAGAGTGGCGGCACGCTCCGGCGTCAACAGACCACTGGGGTCCTTGAGGTAGATGGCATCGGCCCCCAGCTTGACCATCTCCTTGATCTTGCGGACATAGTACTCGTCCGTGTGGACAGGACTGACCGTATAGACGAAGCCGGAGGAGGTATAGAGCCCAGCCTGCTTGGCGGCACGAATCGGCACTTCGAGGTTGCGCACATCATTCAAGGCATCATAGGTCGTGTGGTAGGTGATGCCGTTGGCCATCATGCGCTCGGCTGTCAAGGCCACCACATCATCGGCAAAATACTTGAAGGTGAAGAGGCTCTGGCCACGGTGATGGACGATCAATGGGGTCTTCTTCGCCCATTGGCTGGCGATCCGCATCCGTTCCCAGGGGTCCTCCCGCAGGAAGCGTACACAGACATCGAAGACGGCACCGCCCACCAGGTCGATCGCCTCGAAGCCCGCATCGTCCAGGTGGCCGATGATGGGTTTCATCATGCCAGTGGTCATGCGGGTGGCCCACAGACACTGATGGGCATCCCTCAGCGTCACATCGATCAGCTTAACTTGCCTTTGCCCACTCATAGAGCCTCCCGATATTGTCGTCCACCCAACGGGTGTATACGTCGCCGCTCTTGAATTCCGGCTGTTCCATGAGCAGTAGATAGAAGGGAATGGTCGTCGAGACACCTTCAATGAGGAAGGTGGAAAGTACCTGGCGCGAGCGCTCGATCGCCTCCTCCCGCGTGTGGCCGCCGATAATCAGCTTGCCCAACAAGGAATCGTACTGGGCGGGGACCGTGTAACCTGGGTAGACGTGAGAATCGAGTCGTATGCCTCGCCCATGACGGCAGTGCCAGCGGGTTATCATCCCTGGGGAGGGCTGAAACCCGTGGGAGGCATCCTCGGCATTGATGCGCCATTCAATGGCATGCTCCCAGGGCTTTTCCCCTGAGGTTTTCAACTGCATACGCTTTCCGGATGCAATACGCAATTGCTCATAAACGATATCGACGCCGGTGACCATCTCGGACACCGGATGCTCCACCTGGATGCGAGTGTTCATTTCGATGAAGAAGAAGCCACCGTTCACCGTGTCGTACAGGAACTCCACGGTGCCGGCGTTTTCATAGTGCATCGTACTGGTGAGTGCAACGGCCATGTCGCACACTTCCTTGCGCTCCGCATCATTCAGTGCGGGAGACGGGCTCTCCTCGATCAACTTCTGGTGGCGACGCTGGATTGTGCAGTCGCGCTCGCCCAGGTGGGTATGCTGGCCGTGGCGATCACTGAGTACCTGGACCTCGATATGGCGAGCCTTGTCAAAGTAGCGTTCCATGTAGATGGTTCCGTCACCGAAAGCGGCTTCTGCCTCGCGCGTGGCCTGCCTGAATTCCCCCTCGAACTCAGCGGCCGAACGGACAACGCGCATACCACGCCCTCCTCCGCCAGCGGCCGCCTTCAGTAACAGGGGAAAGCCGATCTCCTCGATCATCGCCATGGCCTGGGGCAACTCGGCCAGGGTAAAGCCGCCGTCCGTGCCGGGCACGACGCGCACCCCAGCTCGCGATGCGGCCTGGCGCGCCATGACCTTGTCACCCATGAGATCGATCATCTCGGCACTGGGACCGACGAAGGTCAGCCCCGCCTCTGAGCAGGCACGGGCGAAACCGGCATTCTCGGCCAGGAAACCGTATCCGGGGTGGATGGCATCGGCACCCGTGGCCTTGGCCACGAACAGCAGCTTCTCGACATCGAGATAGCTCTGCGCGGCGTTAGCAGGGCCGATACACACTGCCTCATCGGCCATCCAGGCATGCCGGGAGTGGCGATCGGCTTCCGAATACACTGCCACCGACGTCACCCCAGCCTTGCGGCAGGCCTTGATGATCCGCAGTGCAATCTCGCCTCGGTTTGCTACAAGAAGTTTTTTCATATCTTACCCTTGACCAAATCACGGGAGTCAGAATGAGTGACTGACTTCATGAACGAGTCCTTCGCAGGGCTCACTGGCTGGCATCGATGGCGATAAGGACCTGGCCTTTGTCTATGCCCATGCCGTCTTCCACATTGATGGAGGCGACACGGCCTGAACATGGCGCATATAAGGTCGAGAAGAGTTTCATGACTTCGATGATGCACAGGGGGTCCCCTTCCTTTACCTCATCGCCCACCTCGACGAAGGTCGGCTCATCGGGTGATGGTCGACGATAGAAGACACCATTCATGGGCGCGACCAGCTCGACATGACCCGCGCCACCGGATGGCGCTTGAGACGCCGGGGATGACGCCTGGGGCTCGGCCGGTTGGTCCCCGGTCTCGTCGGACGAACGCGCCTGGCGGCGAGGACGTGACCTTGCAGGGGACAGTGAGGCTCCCGCCCCCTCGACCTTGCGCCGCAGCAACAAGTCGATGCCATCCATCTGGAGGCTGAACTCCTCGCAAGTGCTCTCTTCGAGGTGGGAGAGAATTTCGACAAGTTCCTTATGCGTTAAGCTCATCGTGTTCTACCTTCGCTAAATGATGAAAGTGACATCCCCCACGGGATAGTCGATCACGCAAGGCATCCGACCTACTCATGCCCGCGCCGGCGCGGAGGGGCGAGCCGCCTGCTCGCGACCAACTTGTGGCTAGGTCCCGGTCCCGCTGCCTCCCTCACCGGTGGTGGTGTCCAGCATAGCCAGGGTCTGGGCATATTCGACGAAGTCGCCATCGTCCAGGCAGAGGTCGACGATCCGCCCGTCCATGGGGGCCTCGACCCTTTCCGTGCTATCGCCGGGCCCTGAAATCGTGCCTACCGAATCACCCTTCCGCACTTGGCCCCCGACCTGCAGCCCAGGAGCGGCAAAAAAGTAGCCGAGTTGCCTCGCGCGGACCTCTTGAAGCGGCTGGGGTAATGGCTCCGGCTTGCCGGCTGGCAGCGCCTCGGCCTGAGCGGGAGCCCCGGACGCCGCCGCGGCCTCTGCCGCCTGGCGCCAGCTGGTGACGGCGACCCGGAGACCACCCAGCGAGAGATCCAGATCCTCCTCCCTGGCGGAATCGATGATGGTCAGGATTCGGGACACTTCTGCATACGTGAGAGTCATGTCTGATTGCACCTCTGCTCGTGGCATCACGTCCGATGCCGCGCGTTGTGTGACGTGGTCTGGCTACCAAGATCGGCGGGAACGGCAGCGCGTGCCAGCCGTGCCGTGAACCAGCACCAGCTCACCAGGGTCAGGGTGCTGGACAGCAGGATGATGTCGCGCACCACGGGCCGTCCGTAGGTCGTCAGCGTCCAGTACCCGATCACCGCCAGCACCGCGAACGCCCAGCGTTCGACACTCCCCAGCCGCTTGAAGCAGTAACCGTAGGCGGCGATCGCGAACGCGACCTGGGTCACCAGCACTTCAATGACCGGCATGATCATGCTGGCATCGACATCGGGAAAACCAAGCAAGCGGGGATTGAAGATAAAGGCGAAAGGGATGATGAAGGTCGTGCCGGCTATCTTCATCGCATTCATCGCGGTGTCACGGAAAGAGGCCGACGACAGCTTCGCGGCCGCCAGCACCGAGACGGCGATGGGTGGTGTCAAGGTCGAGAAGACGGCGAAATAGAAAACGAAGAAATGGGCCTGGAAGGCGGGCACGCCGGCTTCCTGAAGGAAAGGCACCATCGCCAGCGATGCCACCACATAGGCAATCGGCGTCGGCAGCCCCATCCCCAGTAGGATGGACAGCACCATCGCCCCCACCAGCAACAGCAACTGCACATCCGGCAGCATGGTCGCCAGCATGCTCGCCATGCGCCCCGAAAGGTTGGTGGTCACCATGACCTGCCCCAGCGGCCCGATTGCCAGGATCAACAGCGACAGGATCGTCGTCAGGTACATGCCCTCGCGGAGGGCACTCCTGAGATCCAACCAGCTGGGGCGATAGCGCCCCTGGAAGAACGCCAGGACAAGCGCCGACACGATACCAACCAAAGCGGCAAAGCCCGGGGAACGGAACCCAAGCAGCAGCCAGACGACGAGGCCCAGCGAGATGACCAGTGTCGGCAACATGCGCCAGATCAGCGAGGATTCCACCACCTCATTGAGCTTGGGAAGTTCCTCGCGCATCGCATAGACCGCGATGGAGATGGTCGCGCCAAAGATATACAGCATGGCGGGAATCAGCGCCGCCAGGGCGACCGTGACATAGGGCATCCCGAGGAAGGAAGCGATCAGGAAGCCCGCGAGCCCCAGTACCGGTGGCATCAACTGTCCCACGGTAGAGGCCGTGGCTTCGATGGCACCCGCCATGGCCGGGTCATAGCCATAGCGCTTCATCATCGGGATGGTCAGGCGCCCCGTCAGCACCACGTTGGAGACGGCCTGACCCATGACGGACCCGATGGCGCTACTGCCGAGAACGGCAGGCAGCGCAGCCCCACCCCGGACATGGTTGCCCGCGGCGCGCCCCACCTCGATCATCATGCGTAGCATGCCGACGCCGAGCAGCGCGACACCGAAGTAGGTCAGGAGGTAGATATCGTCGGCCGCCACGCCGGAAAACTGGAAGAAGCCCTGATTGGTATTCAGGGTCACGTAATTCATGATGAAGGCTTCGTTGTAGCCCGGATGGCGCAACAGGGCGATGGGGATGAGGTCGCCGAAGAAGAAGTACGCGATGGCAAGGCCCGACAGCAACGACAGCAACCAACCCCAGTGCAGCCAGGTCAGGGCGATGATAGCGAAGATGATCAGGTAGCCCATGTCGATCGCCGTCTGGTCGAAGAACGGCGCGTTCATCACCAGGTCCTCGACGTTCAGGCGAAAATATCCCATTCCGATCAAACCACTAACTGTCGCCAACAACGCGATCACGGCCTTGATGGATGCCCAGGGCAAGCTGGCGCGCCGCAGCGCCTCAGGATTGTCGGGAACCTTGGTCACCCCGCTGAGGTGATTCCTGAGCTGATCGACGAAATCGATGAAGGCCAGGAGACCCGCCATGACGATGATGCCCAGGGCAAAGGTCACATAGAACTCGGGACCATGGGAGACCATCCCGAATACCCCGAGGCCGATGAACGCCACCATCGAGAGCCCGGCCAGCCACAGCATGGCCTCGAGCACTCTGGCTACCGCCCTGATAACTGAAAGACCTTGCGAAGTCATAGAGTCATTACCACTGAAGGATATGGTCCATCTGGTCGGGAAGGGCCCCCGAGCGGGGCCCCTCCCTCTGCTGGCAGGCGGGGCGGGTTAGAGTTCGGGGTAGGTAACCGGCTCATAGTCGGTGCGGTCTTCCCACCAGCCGAGTTCCTTGTAGGCCTTGATGGCACCGGGGTGGGCATTCTCTTCGGAGAGACCGGCCACCATGTTGCCGGGCGACCAGAACCGCCAGATGCCCTGGCCGGAGTCGCGCAGCTTGGGACCGAATTCGGCAACCGCTTTCACCATCTTGTAAGCGACATCCTCCGGGAAATCGGGGTGGACGGCCTCGTAGATGCGATTGCCGCCAACCATGAACGGCTCGTCCTGATCCGGCAGACTACCGGCGGGAACGGTCAGCTTGAGCAGGGTCATGCTGAACTTTTCATTGAGGGTATCGATGGCCTCTTCCGTGACCGGCAGATAGCGGATAGTCGCACCGGACGCCTCGAGCTGGCTGGTCAGGTTGTTGGTCCACCAGATGTCACCGTCGGCATTGGTGATCAGCGCCATCAGGGCCGCATCGGTGTTGCCGTCGATCAGCTGCTGGGTCATCACCGGCGGGGTGACATAGCGAATGTCGGTATTTTCCTCGGTGATGCCGTAGCTATGCTCCAGCAGCAGGCTGGCCGTCATGCCCCAGTCACTCTGGGTCGGCAAGCCGATGGACACGCGCTTCCCCTTGAGGTCGTCGATGCTGCTGATATCCGGATCCAGGGTCACGAAGAACTTGCCCTGGGCGACCAGCCCTTCCCCGAACAGCAACTTGAACTTGATCGGGATGGGTTCGGGCACGAAGCGCTGAAGCTCAGGCGTGCCACCCTGGAAGGCCGCCTGGATGACCGTGTCCTCGGTGCCGAAGATGGTCTTCTGCCAGTTGGATTCGTCCGCCATCGCACGCACGTTGTACATGAATCCTGGCGTCTCCTGGGCCGCCGGCAGGATGTCGGAATCCGCGCGCGCCATCTGCGCCGCCAGGATCGTGTGCGCCTCAGGCAGGCCGCAGCCGAGCGGACAGGTGAGGATGGGTACCATCGTCTGCGCCTGGACCGTGGACACGGCCGCCAAGGGCACGGCGGCAATCGCTATCGCAGCGAGTAGTGAACGGATGGGTGTGCTGAAACATTTTTTCATGGTGGCTACTCCCGAAGTATCCCGGATCTCTCCGGTTAATTGGCGCCAGGCGCCATCTTGTTGTTGATCTGGTGAATCTACCTCGGCCGGTCCCTCGCCGCGTTAACGTCAGATCAGCGTACGACCGCCATCGACGAAAATCGTCTGCCCGGTAATGAACGCGCCTGCGGCGGAAGCCAGCAGCAAGGTCGCACCCAGCAGGTCCTCTGGTGTCCCGAACCGACCCATGGGAATCTTTCCCAGGGCCCGCGCACGACTGGCCTCATCAGCCAGTAGCTGCCGTTCCGTCAGCGGCGTCGGCGTCATCGCCGGACCAATGGCATTCACCGTGATGCCCTGCCCGGCCCACTCCAGCGCCAGGATCTTTACCAGTTGCGATAACGCCGCCTTGCTGGACGAATAGGCCGCATAGCACGGATTGACCACGCGACTGGAAACGGAGGCAAGATGAATGATCCGCCCCTCGTCTTGCGCTTGCATGACCCTCGCCGCTGCTCGCGACAAGGCAAAGGCACCGGTGACATTGACCGCCATGGTCTTCTCGAAATCCTCGACGGAGAGCTCGAGGGCAGGGGCGATGTTGGCGATGCCGGCACTGTTGAGCACGACATCGACACGCCCGAACCGCGATCGCGTCGTGATCATCGCGTCTTCGACCCCCGCCGGATCGGTGAGATCGAGCAACTGGAAACCATGGCCATGGCCGGGTAGCTGCTCGACCACCGCTTCGCCCTCGTCCCTCAGGCGGTCGGCCATCACAAGGTGTGCACCACGCACGGCAAGCTCATGGCTCAGGGCGCGCCCTAGGCCACGGGCCCCCCCGGCGACAAACACTACCTTCTCCGCCACATCGAATAATGGATCGGGCATCTCAGGCCCCTGCCGTCCGGGTGGTAGGGGCCACCGGCATGTGGAGCCGCTGTCTTGTCTCATCGATGGTCGCGACGTCACGGCCGAGTTCCCTGATGATGCGCACGGCACGCGACACCAGCTGTTCGTTGCTCTTCGCCAATTCGCCGCGCTGGTAATGCACGGTATCCTCGAAGCCTGTGCGCATGTTCCCACCCATGGCGACGGCTATGGTGGTCAGTGGAAGCTGGGAGCGACCGATGGAGACGATCTGCCAGCTAGAGCTTTCGGGGATGGCATCGAGCATCATCATCAGATACTTGGGGTCAGCGGGCATACCACCGTTGATTCCCAACACAAAGCTGAAGTGCAGCGGCTCTTCGAGCACCCCTTGATCGCGTAGCTGAAGCATATTTTCAATGTGACTGATATCATACACTTCGAGCTCGTTGACGATCCTCCGCTCCTTGCAGGCAGTAATGAATTCACGGTTCCACCCCTTGGAGTTGTCGAACAGAAACTCCGCATCCTTGTGGGCGAAATGGAAGGTGCCGGCGTTAACCGTCAGCATGTCCGGAGCCGGGTCCAGGTCCAGCAGCGCCATGCGTTGTTCCTGGGTGAAGCCGCTCCAATGCCCTTCCCCTTCGCGTCGGATACCGATGCCGTTACCGACCTGGGTGATCATTCCCGGGCAGCGCTCGTTGATTCCGGTAATCACCTCGCTATAAATTCCGGGATCTGCCGAAGTACGCCCCTGCTTATCTCGGACATGAATATGGGCAATCGTGGCGCCAGCAGAGAAGGATTTCTCAAACGCCGCAACGATCTCTTCTGGCTGCTCGGGTAGAGCAGAATTCGCCTCCTTGCCATGCAACCCCCCGGTAGTGGCAACGGTCAAGACAACTGGGTCATTCTTGTACATGTTCGCTTTCATTGTTGCTTATCCTCAGCGCAGGAGATCGAACTAAGCCAAGCCCTTCATGACAACAAATTCTGTATCCTTCAATGAATACCGTAGGCACAACACTCTATAAGGGTGATATAAGCCCATCCAGCAAAAGATCAGATCCTTTATCAACCGAGCTTCCTCACAGGCTAGACATGGGCTAGTATAAAGCAAATAATGTTTTCCGATGAAATCCAAAGGACAAAGCTATGGACATCTCACTCCGCAGCCTTCGCTACTTCGTCACCACCGCCGAGGAGGGCAGCGTCACAGCAGCAGCTCGCCGCCTGCATATCTCTCAACCTTCGGTTTCCTCATCCATTTTGCACCTCGAAGAATCCTTCAATCAGAAACTGTTCATTCGCAAGCCCGCATGCGGTGTCATGCTGACACCCGCCGGCCAGCAGCTACTCCCTAAGGCACGGGTGCTGCTTGCCCATGCCGAAGAGTTTCACACAATGGCAGGAAAGCTTGATGCAGAGTTATCGGGAAGGATCCGGATGGCATGCTTCGTTAATCTAGCCCCGGTCTATTTTGCCTCTTTGCTGGCAGGGTTCCAGCGACGCTATCCCGACGTGGAGGTCGAGTTCCATGAGCGGGACCAGGCAGAGATACTGAATGGAATCCGTGATGCACGCTACGAACTGGCGTTGACCTTCGATCTTTGCGAGCTTGAAGAGTTCGATGTTACGGTTTTAGCGGAAATTCCACCTCACGCCGTCCTGCCGGAAGATCACCCTTTTGCCCAGCAGACGGCTGTGTCGTTAAAAAAACTTGCACCAGAACCACTCATTCTCATGGACCTACCCCATTCGCGAGAATATCTTCTGTCATTGTTCACCACTTTAGGAATTCGCCCCAACTTGCAATATCTTCCCAAGACTTTCGAAATGGTGCGTGCGATGGCTGGCAATGGGTTGGGCTATGGTCTGCTCGGCCTAGTACCAAGAGCACAGTCCACCTACGACGGCACTGTCGTCAAGTCACTTCCCCTTATCGAGCCGCTACGTTCGTTAAAAGTTGTTTCCGTACAGCTCAAAGACATGCCAGTACGCTGTGTTACGCAAGCATTCATCGAATACATAAAAGAATATTTTTCTTCCATGGTCACTATACCTGGAGCGCCTGAAGATCTCTCATTCTCATGACCGTGCCTGGCCATCAGTAACGGAGATCAAGGTAGCCATGAGGTGTCAATAGAGAAAGCGATGGTTCGAGCATTCTCATTTGGCCATCGCTTCCATCCCCTCCTATTAAATCAGACGGGAAACAGGAAAACGGGGCGCGTTGACTTGAGGGTGACCTTCCTCGCCACCGACCCAATGATCATATCACTCATCCCTGAGTAGCGACGGGAGCCCAGTACGATACAGTCGGCATCAATGCGATCGGCCTCTGCCAGAATCGCGCGGCCTGGTCGACCGGTGAGCACCTTGATTTCGGCGACCCTCGCCTGCACCGACTCCTCCGATTCCAGGGTCGATTGACTGAACTGCTCCAGGCGCCGTTTCATTTCGCCGATGAGCTCATCGAAGGTGGATTCCCTGTAACCTTCCATCACCGAGCTCGAGATATAACGCTCGGCGATGTTGTTACGGAGAATGGCTGGCTCTTCGACCACATGTACGATATTGATGGACGCTCCGTACTTCTCGGCAATGCTGACGGCGCAACGGAAGACATTGGGCCCGTGCGGACCGAGATCTGTCGCATAAAGAATGCGTTTGATGTTGAACTGCATGATTCGCACTCCACAATGGCCCGGGAGCCAGAATCCCAGGCCGGTTGACGTCACGCCGGTGGCGAACAGACTCAGGCCCGATCGGCGACCATATGCTGTTCTTCGATCAACTCTTCGAGCATATCGGCAATCTTCAACCGCTGCACCTTCCCGGAGGGCCCTCTCGGCAACCACTGCACGATATGGATACCCTTCGGGCTCTTGAACTTGCCTAGCTCCTGATGACAGAAGCCGATCAGTTCCTCCACGCTCGCCTGTTGGCCGCTCTTGAAAACCACACACGCCATGATTTCCTGACCATACTTCTCGTCCTCGATGGCGTAGGCTACCGCCTCCAGTACGACGGGATGCTTCAGCAGGGTATCGTCGATCTCGCGCGGCGCGATGTTTTCACCGCCCTTGATGATCAGCTCCTTGAGCCGGCCGGTAATGAAGAAGAAGCCCTCATCGTCCTGATAGCCGAGGTCCCCCGTGTGCAGCCAGCCATCCGAATCCAGCGACTCCGCGGTTGCCTGGGGATTCTTGTAGTATCCTTGCATCACGTTATCACCGCGCACTACGAGCTCACCGATCTCTCCTCTCGTCGCCTCTTGCCCGTGCTCGGTCACCACCCTTACCTCATTGCGGTACGCGATACCGGGTGAGCCGTACCGGGCCTGGAACGGCGGCAAGGGGTTGGACAGGATCTGCGCCGCCGTTTCGGTGAGGCCCATGGTTTCGATCAAGGGGATGCCAAACTCTTGCTCGAACGCCTTGTGACTGGAGGCCGGCAGGGCCGAAGACGCCGAACGACCGAAGCGAACCTGAGCATAGTCAGGATTGTCTTTGACGTTTGTTTCCCGACTGTCACCCCGCTCCAGCAAGTACGCGATGATGGTGGGCACCACACTGAACCAGGTGCACCTGTGTTCGCGAAGCAGTTCCCAGAAGGAACTCGTGCTGAAACGGTGGGGCATCACCACGCTGCCGCCACTGATCAGCGGCGCGATCAGCGTGACGATCTCTGCATTGATGTGATACAACGGCAGCACGCATAGCCCCCTATCTGCCTTGGACAGTGCATGGGCCTCCACCGTATTCATGCCACCGGCGATCACGTTCCGATGAGTGAGCAGCACCCCCTTGGGCTTGCCTGTGGTACCCGAGGTATACATCAGCAGTGCGCTGTCATCGGGTTCGACGGCGGGAAGGGTGGGATCCTCGGCTTCGGCCTTCGTGGGCCATTGCGGTCCTCGATCCGGGCAGGTCGGAACGACACAGACCGGACGCGCAACCCGGCTGCCGAGAGCATGGGCCCGCTCCAGGTGCTGGGGTGAAGCGAACAAGGTGTTGGCGTCGCAATGCTCCAGCACGTACTCCAGCTGGCTTTCGCCAGCGATCGCGTTGAGGGGGACCGCGACGCGACCGCTGGCCATCAGGGCAAGCAGAAGCGTCGCCGTCCACTGGCCATTGTCCATGAGCATGGCGACATGCTCGCCCGCGCGGCATCCCATGGCGTCTAGCTGAGCCGACACCTGCGCTACTCGCTCGCGAAGCTGCGAGAACAAAAACTGCTCGCCACTCTCCGGAGCGATCAGAAAGGTCCTGTCCCCGCAATCGGCAGCCAAACTGTTGATCTGATGTTGAATCGTCATGATGCCATCATTCTCCCATTGCTTTTGTATTAATCAGGAACTGGCAAGGCCGTACTTGTTCAGGTAGGTGCCGAACAGGTCTTCGGTGGTCGGTTCGTTCGGCGCAATCGTGCGTGAAATCCGTGTAACATTGAGGTAGTGCCGGTAGTTGAGGTTGTCGGAAATGCTGTTCTTCCCCCAGGTGCCGCAGCCCATGGAGAGCGAGAACGGCAAGCCGTTGTCGAAGTTGCCACCATTGGCGAAGGCATGAGCCTGATTCACGATCACGCGGCAGACCGGCATTTCCAGACCCAGCCGACGCACATGCGCGTCGTCATCGGTATGAATGCCACAGGAATGGCCCTTCCCTTGATGGTCGAGCAGGCGTCTGGTCTGCTCGAAAGCGCCATCGAAGTCACCGGCGCGGTAAACGGCCAGTACCGGGGAAAGCTTTTCTCCCGAGAAGGGGTAGTCCTTGCCAACATGCTGCTCCTCGACCATAAAGAAAGTGGCCGACTGCAGCTCAGGACGCTCGAGCCCGGCTATCTGGGCGATCTCGGGAGCCTTCCTGGCGATAATGTGCCGGCTCAGGCTGCCGTCTATCCACATGGCCTCTTCCAGCTGGCGTTTCTCATCCGCCGTCAGCATCACGCCGCCACTGCGCTCGAGGGCCGCGATGGCCGGCTCGTAGACGGCATCGAGGATGACCAGGCTGTTCTCCGACGAACAGCTGGTGGCATTGTCGAAGGTCTTGGAGGCGGTGATCTTCCGGGCTGCATCATCAAGGTCCGCAGACTCGTCGATGATCACGGGCACGTTGCCCGCTCCGACGCCGATAGCCGGGGTCCCACTGGAGTAGGCGGACCTGACATTGTTCTGCGAGCCGGTGACCACCACCAGGTCTACCTGGTTCATCAGTTCATAGGTGGTCGCCTTGCTGACCGGGGTCGGCAGCTGCTGTACCAGGTCTCTCGGTGCACCGACCCGGTCGAGCTCGGCATGCATGAACTCCAGCAGCAGGGTGCAGACGGCCTGCCCCTTGGGCGATGGCGCCAGAATGATCGCATTGCGCCCCTTGAGGGCATTGATCGTCTTGTTGGTCGGGGTCGCAGCGGGATTGGTCGACGGCACCACGGCGCCGACCACGCCGACCGGGCGGGCGATTTCCACCAGGCCGAGCTCGGGCAGCTCCTGAATGACACCCACGCTCTTCGCCTGCTGAAGATCCCGCAACAACCCCATGGTCTTGCGGCGATTCTTGGTGATCTTGTCCTCGACGTTACCGAGTCCGGTGGTCTCGACCGCAAGCTCGGAGAGCCGGCGATTGCGCTCGGGATGGACCAGCGCCCAGGCGACGGCCGTCACGACCTCATCCACCTGCTTCTGGTCATAATTCTCGTACTCGGCCTGAGCGGCACGGGCACGTGCCACCAGTGAGGCCACAGTCGCCCGGGCATCGAACGTATCCTGACGTTGACTGACTTGGGTGCTACTCACCATAACCGTTGCTCCATATTATCTTACGACTTAAATAACTTAGATACATGAGTTGAGACACATTGAGCCCTGCTTGTACTCCTCCGGGCGACATGGACCGCGCGGCCGGCAGTCTTCAGTGTTGTTGTGGGGATGCGGCAGCGACTCGGCTGCAGCATCCCGCCAGGATACCCGGGGCCGGATCCGTCGTGATCAGTCCTCGGCGGCTTCCTCCAGCTCTTCGGCATCGAGGCCGGCAAACAGCTCCTCGAGATAGGCCTGACGCTCCTGCCACATCTTTTTCAGCTCCTCGCGATCCAACACGCGCATGGGAGAGCCCCCCTCCTTCATCTTGGCCTTCACCTCGTCATCGTTGAACATCTCCACAGCGCCCTGGGAGAGGATTTCCAGCTTCTCCTCGGGGACCCCGGAGCGAGTCATCAGGCCGCGGAAGTTGACGCTGGAATCATCGATGTCATAGCCCGACTCCTGAAAGGTCGGCACATCGGGAAGGAATGTCTCGTCGCGCTCCAGATCGGCGATCCCCAGGATTTTCAGGCGGTCCTGGCTCCGATAAGCATCTGACAGGTTGTTGAAACCGGCCATGACCTGCCCGCCCTGGACGAAGCGCAGAGCATCGACGCCTCCGGAGGTGGGCACATACTTGAGTTCGATATCCGCTGCATTTTCCAGCTGGAGTGTGGCGATATGGTGGCCGACGAAGAGGCCGGCACCTGAGACAGTGACGCGCCCAGGATTCTCCCTGGCATATTCGACCAGGTCATCGATGGTATCGAATGGACTGTCGCGACCGACGATGAGGACAGCAGGGTCCACCCCCCAGTTGGCGATGGGCTCCAGGTTGTCGAGGCTGTAGTGCGTGTCATACATCAGTGATTGCGCAATGAAGTGCGGCACGTTATAGGCAGCAACATCATAGCCATCGTCCTTGCCGTTCTGAACCAAGTAGTTCCAGCCCACCTGGCCACCGGCACCCGGCCGGTTGACGATCACCATCGGCTCGCCAAGATAGGTCTCCGCCTTCGAAGTCGCGATCCGGGCCTGGAAGTCCGTCGCACCGCCGGCCGAATAGGACACGGTCACGTTGATGGGATTGCTCGGATATTCCTCTGCCAGGGTGGCGCCACTGGTGGCCAGCAGCGCCCCTGCCAGGATTCCGGTAACCAGCTTCTTTTCTTGGAGCAGGCGTTTGTTGTTCATGTTGCGTCTCCTTCGTCTCGGGAATTGTTATGTCTTTCGGTGTCTAGACCAGGATCCCATCAGGAATCTGGACTCGAAGCAGAGTGACAAATATGAGATACAGCACTCCTAGGAAAAGGCCCGCGATGACGGCGCCTTTGAGGGCTCCACGCAAGCTGATGTGTTGCGGGGAGTAGATCAGGGTGATCAGGAAAAAGGCGATGAAGGACGTCGCGAAGAATCCCAGCCACCCCATGAGCAGCAGAAAGCCGACGAGAATCAGCAGTAGCGGCCAGATGCCACCCCACGGGATCGACTCTTCATCGGCCGCGGTGACCGGTTGCTTCGGCACCAGGGCCAGCAGCACCAGGATCGCGGCGATCGCCACGGCCACCATGGCGGTGATCTGCGGGAACTCGTAGCCCGATACATTGGGCATGAACGACGCGGTCGCCAGGCCCACTGCCACCAGCAGAGCCCCCACTGCGGTCAACCGATGCTTGCGGTGAGTGGTCATGATTTCACCTCCAGGGTACGTCCGGTGGACTGACGACGATGGCGTGCGCGCACCTTGAACTCCGTGACGATGCTATAGCCGATCGACAGCACGCAGAGGGTGATCAGCAGCAGGTTGATGCCGCCGGTGAAGAAATACTGGAAGGTGCCATCCATCGCCTGACCGAGCATCTGCCCCTGCAGGAAGTTGGTTTCCGCGATCGGCCCCAGGATGATGCCAAGCACGACGGGCCCCGGGCCGAAACCAAAGCGCATGGCGAAGTACATCGCACAGCCCATGGTCATCATGATGATCACATCGGAAACGCTGTTCTGAACGCTGTAGGTGCCAAAGACAGCCAGAATGGCCACCGCGGCCGCCATGTGTTGCTTGGGGATCCGGATCACGTACTTGCTGAACCGGCTGATATAGAGACCGAAGACCACCATCAGTACCTGGCTGACCAGCAGAGCGCCCATGAAGGTCCAGGCAACAGAGGCGTGCTGGGTGAACAGGTCCGGGCCGGGGAACAACCCCTGGATCAGCAACCCACCCAGCAGTACGGCGGCGGTGGGGCTTCCAGGAATACCGAGCGATAACATGGGGACCAGGGAAGCGCCGACCATGGAGTTATTCGCACTCTCCGAGGCAATGACCCCTTCCGGCTCGCCCTTGCCAAAGGCATCGGGGTTGCGGCTGAACTTCTTGTTCTGGTCGTAGGCGATCAGGCCGGCGATCTGCCCACCGGCACCGGGGATCAGACCCACCAGCGTCCCGATCACGCTACCGATGCCCAGGGCTCGCACCCGCGACAGGTTGTAGACGATCGAAGTCCAGATAGGACGATGCTCCATGCCGAAGACCTCCCCGCCGCGACCGCGCCGGGCGTCCTCGACCATCTGGAAGACCTGCGGAATCGCGAAGAGGCCGATGAGCGCGGGAATGATGGTCACCCCGCCCTGAAGATGCTCCGTGAACACGAATCGCTCGGTGCCTGCGACCGGATTGAAACCGATCAGCGAGATCCAGATACCAACGGCGCCGGCCAGGAGCCCCTTGAGCACCGAAGTGCTGCCCAGCGAGCCGATGACGGTGATGCCGAGGATGGCGATCCAGAAGAGCTCCGAGGGCCCGAAGCGCAACGCAAAGCCGGCCAGCAATGGAGTGAAGAAGATCAGGACCAGCACGCCGATCACGCCGCCGACCCCTGAGCTGATGAAGCAATAATGCAGCGCCTCCGTGGCGCGGCCATTCTTGGCCATCGGATGGCCGTCCAGCATCGTCGCGATGTTGGCCGGCGCGCCGGGTATGTTCACCAGGATGGCGCTCACTGCTCCACCTGCCACTGTTGCGGTATACAACACCCCCAGCAGGATCAGGCCGGAAGTGGCATCCATCTGGAAGGTGAAGGGAATGAGCAAGGCCACTGCCATGGTGGGACTGAGACCTGGGGTCGCCCCAAGCAACAACCCGACGACGGTCCCGGCGATGAGTATCATCAGGTTCCAGCCGCTCAGGACCTGGGGTAGGTATTGGAATAACTCCACGAGACCACTCCTCCTCTGGTTGCCCAAGCTCCATCGGGCGTTACTTGTTATATGAGGAACTGCTGTTACCTAGTCATATACATAACCTACATAATGTACTAGACTAGGGATGCAAGGCTGTCAAACGGCGAAGTGGCCCTTTCGACCGTGAAAGTGCAGCCGGACGAAGCCGGCAAGACAGCCCGTATAGAAGACAATTGCATGTTTTTAAAACCATTTGACAGGCACTGACGTGGACCGAATCGATCTGGCCAATGGATACAAAACGCCACACGAATACTGAGGCCAGGAGCAGATCGAGCCCGACAGGTCTGGGCCGCGAGGTGCCAGCGAGCACCCGATCGAGATACATTTCGCAACAAATCCGATATTCGGAAGGACGGGTGTTGCCGCATCGGGAAACCGCACACCGCAGCGGGACCCATTTGACAACCATCGCCAAGGGATCTGTGGTGTACGATAGATGTATCCACATGACGGCATCACGCCCGACACAGCGGGATGACAGCCTTGACGGGAGCCGAAGACCATGCAGCTGGATGCGAAACGTGAGGAAAGCGCCGTGGATATGGAGACAGCAGCCGAGGCTGATCGGCTGAGCCTGTTCACTGCAACACCCCTTGAAGCGACTCAAGGCAAGCCACTTTATCGTGTGGTCGAGGACCATATTCGGAATCTCATCACTACGGGCCATTTGACCCCGGGTGATCTGATCCCGTCTGAATCCCAACTGGCGAAAGCCTTGGGCGTGAGTCCCGGCACCGTCAAGAAGGCCATCACCAACCTCGTCTGGGAGCAGTTGCTGTTCAGGCACCAGGGAAAAGGGACCTACGTCTCCCGGGTCGACTTCGAAAAAAGCCTGTTTCGTTTCTTTTCCTACGGCGATGCGGAAGGTCGCTCGATTCGCATTCATAAGGAAACCACTTCTCGCCGCCGGCAACCCGGTCCCACGGATATCTGCCGACGGCTTGGCGTAGCAGAAGGTTCGGAACTTGTGTACATTGAGCGGCTGGGCTCGATAGGAGACCAGCCCATTCTGGTGGAATACTCCTGGTGGCCGGCCACCGTGGTACCAGGGCTCGAGGACGAAAGCATCCACATTCCCGACTATCTTTATGCCTTGGTACTCGATAAATATGGCATCCCGATCGTGCGGGCCCAGGAAACACTCACTGCCGATGCCGCTGATGCCCAGACCGCCAAGATGATCGGCATCGCCGAAGGGACGCCCGTCGTTGTCCTCAAGCGGATGACGTACACGAAGGGTGACCGGATCGTGGAGGTGCGGACCACCAAGGGAAGGGCCGACCGCTTCAGTTACAAGACCGAGATTCGTTAGCGCCCTTTGCCCCTGCTCTCACCGACCCCTGCTTGCCGGCTCCGCCGTTCCCGCCAGAGGCGGAGCGGTATCCGCAGTCAGCAGGCTCACGCCACCATTCGGGATGACCTGCCTCAGCACCGCAGACGCACTGCCACCACGATCATAGGCACGATGCCAACGATGACCGCCCGGGCAGACGGCGATCCGATATAGCCTACCGGGCTAGCGCGAACTTACTACCCGTTGGGCCTGCTCACCCAGCCCTTCAACACCCAAGCGCATGATATTCCCCTCCTGCAGGTAAACCTTGGGTGACTGGCCCATGCCGACGCCTGCCGGGGTGCCGGTGGCGATGATGTCGCCGGGCATCAAGGTCATGAATTGGCTGATATAGCTTACCAGGTAGGGCACCTTGAAGATCATGTTTGCGGTCGTGCCATCCTGATACCGCTTGCCATCGACCTCGAGCCAGAGGCGCAGGTTGTTGGGCTCCGGCACTTCATCACGGGTCACAAGGTAGGGCCCCACAGGACCGAAGGTATCGGCCGACTTACCCTTTACCCATTGGCCGGAATGCTCCAGCTGAAAGGCGCGCTCGGAAAGGTCGTTGAGTACGCAATAGCCGGCGATATAATCGAGCGCATTCTGCTCGGAAACATACCTCGCCTCGCTCCCGATGACGATACCCAGTTCCACCTCCCAGTCGCTCTTCTCTGAACGGCGCGGCAGAATGATGTCATCATCCGGGCCAACGATGGCGCTGGTAGCTTTCATGAACAGGATAGGCTCAGCAGGGGGAGTCATGCCCGACTCCTCGGCGTGGTCCGAATAGTTCAGGCCAACACAGAGATATTTTCCGCTGCCGGAAACGCAGGGGCCCAGGCGTTGCGTATCATCGACGATGGGCAGGCTCGCCGGGTCCAGTTGGCCGAGTCGCATGAGTGTCTCGTCCGACAGGTTGGCGGGGGTGATGTCATCGATGACGTCTGAAAGGTCACGGATCGTGTTGTCGGTGTCCAATAACCCGGGCTTTTCGCTACCGGGCGGGCCAAAACGCAGCAGACGCATGGCATCCTCCTGATGTTTATCTCTGATAGGGGCACGGGGGCCATGACGGCATGGACCTGTTCCCCACGGTGCATGGTGATGGGGCTCGCCAGTGGCGCTGGCGGGCAATGATCACGCCGGGCGGGCTTCACCCTTTACCTGAGTACGGTGCATGATGCGGCGCGCACTATCGTCGAAGGCGTCTCGGCGATGCATGGTGCAGCGGTTATCCCAGAGGATAAGGTCACCTGCCTGCCAGACCTGGTCCCAGCGGAATTCTGGCGCGATCGCATGGGCCCACAACTTGTCGAGCAGCGCTTCACTCTCCTCGACATCAAGGCCTTCGATATGGGCATTGCCCCTCCGGCCGAGATACAGGCACTGTCTGCCGGTCATGGGGTGGGTGCAAACCAGCGGGTGGTAGGTGCCGGGGATCTTGCGTGGATCGGATTCATTAGCGTACTCCTCGAACCCTTTGCGCACCTCTCCCGCGCTGTTGCGGCTGATATCGTGTTTGCAGCGCTTGCCGGTGATGGCCTGCTTCAGGTCGTTCGGCAGCGCCTCGTAGGCGGCATACATGTTCAGGAAGCTGGTATTGCCACCCTGTTCGGGCACCTCCAGCGAATAGAGGCAGCTCATCTTGGGAGGCATCTCCACATAGGACATGTCGGTATGCCACTCGGCTTCCGCATTGCCGAGGCTGCCGATGGAGCGCCCCCCTTCCTTCACGTTGGAGATCACCACGATCTCGGGATACTCGGGGATTTCACGCTTGCCGGAGCTCGAGATCGGCGCCAGGTCAAGCTCGCCAAAATGCTTGCTGAACCGGATTAGGTCCGCGTCGGACAGGGACTGGCCACGAAAGCGCAACACGAGGTTCTGGTGCCAGGCATCGACAATGGCGGCAACCTGATCATCGGTAAGCGGCCTGGACAGGTCAACGCCGGTAATGTCCGCCCCGAGAGCGGCGCCTGAGGGTGTTATGGTCACAGTGTTCATCGTTGTCGTTGTCATGGGACACCTCTTAGCTGGTTGCCTCTTGAGTCATGAGAACTCGCGTGTGTCGATGGCCAAGGAAGCCAGTCGCTCCTGGTCAACGGCGACTGTGCGTGGGTCCGGCAGCTCGAGTCTGCCTTGGTGCACGGTCAGCGGGGTATCGAGCAGGCTGTCGGTGGTCTTCAGGAAGCCATTCATCTCGGCAGCCGTGTCGAGGCCCAGTTGGCCGAAGCAGACTGCTTCGTGGAAGCACCCAAGGTCACTGGCGACACCATTGCCGACGACCACATCGAGGCCCAATGATCGGCACAGCGATACCTGGTCCGCTAGGCCCTGGGGGCCACCTGACTTGCTCATCTTGAGCTTGACGGCTGCCACGCCATCGAGAGTGGCGGCGCGGCGGATGTCCGAGTCGTCGTAGATCGATTCGTCGAGCATCAGCGGGAGCAGCTTCAGGCGGCCGATTGCTTCCAACTGGTCCCAGCGGTCGGCGGGCACCGGCTGCTCGAACACCTCGACGGCATCCGCGGGAACGCGCTGGGCGAAGTCGATGGCATCCGCCAGGCTGTACCCCTGGTTGGCATCCATTCGCAGTCGTGCCTTGCCCTCCGCGGCTTCGGCAATGCGACAGACCCGCTCGGCATCCTCACGGGGGTCATAGCCCACCTTGACCTTGAGTGTGGTGTAGCCGTCCTCCAGGAGCCGGCGGGCCACATCGGGCGCCACCTGCTTGTCGAGCGTGTTCACCGTGCCCAGCAGCCTCACCGCAGGGGGAGCATCACGGTGGAGTAGCGGACTCCTGGCGAGGTCGGCCAACCCTTCGTGGACCGCTGACACCTCGAACGGATATTTCGCCAGCGATGCATCGAGCAACTCGTGCAGCGCCTTGGGGGGGGCGCCAACGATGCCGGGCAACTGTTGGCTTATCCAGTGCCAGGCCTGTTCAGGCGTTTCCGGAGAGTAGCCCGTGACAGGGCAGGCCTCACCCCAGCCGACACGACCTTCGCCATCGACGAGCTTGATCACCATGACATCGAAACTCTCGAGTCGGCAGAGCGCATTTTCGTAGGGTACCTTGAGCGGCACACGTAGCCAGTAAGCCCGCGCGGCTCGCACTTCTTGTGTGGAGCCAGGCACTTCTCCCTGAGTCTCGGTCACCGTCACTCCTCCCCTTGGTGCGGCATGGGTGAATTTCACCCCCTGGGGCGCATCGAGGCAGGTGTTCAGGCGGGAACCATGAAACCTCCATCGCCGACGTCTCGATGCACAATTTGGTGACAGTCTAGAAATCCTGTCGCTGAATGTCAACTTTATCGATAATATTATTTTTGTCGATAAAGTCTTTCGGTACGCTCGTCTCAAGAGCCGGGGTCGACGCTTGTCTCTATTATATATCTATATAAAACAGTTAGTTGGTGTTATTTATCAGGCGTGAATTCGACGCGATTTTCGGCCATGCATGGTGCTAGGGACGTAGAGCATCAGGATGACAGGCTTGACAGTTTGTCGAGTCGATACGATATTATCGACAAAATCAGATGCTCTCAGCAAGGTTCAACTACCCCATGGATTCCACCAGTACCCTGACACAGGCATCGGTAACGCTGACCGACCAGGCATATGCGGCGCTTCGCATGGATATCCTCAATGGCAAGCTCAAGCCGGGTTTCAAGCTGCGTGTCGAGCATTTGAAAGGGCTCTATGGCACTGGGGCGAGCCCGATTCGGGAGGCGTTGTCTCGTCTCACGGGGGATGGGCTGGTGCATGCGGAGGGGCGTCGAGGCTTTCGAGTGGGCAGGGTGTCGCGTTCCGAGCTGTTCGATATCACGGAAATGCGCATCTTGCTTGAATGCCACGCACTCAGGCAGTCGATCGACAAGGGTGACGATGCCTGGGAGGCGGCCATCATGGCCGCCTTCTATCGACTCTCGAAGCTCGACAGTCGCCTGCTGCTGGCCTCGCCGGGCGAGGAGTGGGAAGTGCGCCACAAGGAGTTCCATACGGCATTGGTATCCGCCTGCGACTCGGACTGGCTGCAATCCAATCGTGAAAACCTGTTCGACCAGAGTGAGCGCTACCGTCGGATCGCGCTATCCATGAAGAACAGCGACAGGCCCGTTCCGGAGGAACACAAGGCCATCATGACGGCCACGCTCTCCCGCGACAGTGAAGCCGCCTGTGCGCTAATGACCGAGCACTTCCGGAGAACGGCGGAAGCTGTGTCCCGCTCGGCGCTGATAGGGCTATGACGGACTTCGGCGTTGTCACCGTCGGTATCGGTGCTACACTGAGGTCTTGCACGAAGTAGTTTCAAAAGAGGCTACTAAAACAAATCCACGTTAAAGGAGGGTGTTGTAAGGCATAACCATCTAGCCACCGAATGTGGCAGTTAAGCCAACAAATACAATATATTGCACTGGAGAAAATCATGCTCAACCTAAAGAAAATTCTTGGGGCATACGTGATCGGGGCCACCTCGCTGGCCATGATCTCTCCCGTCCTGGCCGAGTATCCCGACCAGCCCATCAAAGTCGTGCACACCTCGAGCCCTGGCGCCCCCATTGACGTGATGATGCGCAATCTCGCACAACATATGGAAGAGATCGCCGGTGTGCCGGTCGTCGTCGAGGGTCGCCCTGGGGGCAGCGGTCAGGTTGCCATTTCCTACCTCAAGGGCCAGCCGGCGGATGGCTACACTATCCATACTGATGCCACCGGTATTACCGCAACGCTGCAGCTTCCTGGCGCAGCCCATGACTGGCGTGACCTGACACCATTGTATCGTGTTCAGCTCGATCCGTTTGCCTTGTATGTAAAGCGGGATGGTGACTATTCGAGCCTCGATGATCTGCTTTCGGACATGCGTGAGCGTGGCGAGGAGGTTCGCATCGGTGGCTATGGCACCGGCTCACCACACCAGCTTTCCACCCTGGCAATGGCCGATCAGGCCGGCGTGGATGTTCGCTGGGTGCAATACAACAGTGGCGCCGATGCGGTTGCCGATGTGATGTCCGGTGACCTCGAGGCGGCCATGAGCAACATCGCCATTTATGGTCGCTTCCAGGATCGCACCCAGGTCCTGGCCCACACCGCTGAAGATCGCCTCGATGCCTATCCGGATGTACCGACCTTCGCCGAAGAAGGTCTGGACCTGACGCGTTACCACTGGCGCGGTACCTTCGTGCATGGGGACACCCCGGATGAGATTGTCGATGCCCTCTACGAGATCATGGATCAGGCCGTGCAGACCGAAGGTTTCCAGCAGTACCTGAAGGAGACTTCGACCCTGTCGGGGAGAATGACTCGGCAAGACTTCGCGGCCCTGCTGGAAGAACAAGCGGAATCGGATCGTGCAGTGCTGATCCAGCTTGGCATGATCGAAGATAACGAGTGAGGGTACTGTGATGGTTCCGCTGGTCCACATCATCTATGTCTGCCTCTTCGCGATGGGGGCCCTGTTCATCTGGACGACCCAGGCGTTTCCAAGGCCATTGTCCGCCCATGACATCGGTCCCGCCGTGTTCCCCATGTGGCTGGCCATCGTCATGATGACGCTGATCGTGGTGGATACCCTGATCTCGTGGGGACGTGCCAGGAAGGTGCCACTAGGTAATGTTGGGCTGGCGGCTCTGTTTGCACTGGGCATGGGAAGTACGGTATGGGCATCGAGCCGCTTCGGTTTCTTCTACGTGCTGCCTGTGGCGCTGTACATCGGCTTGTGGGCCATCGGCTCGCAACGCCTGGTGGTCAACGGAGTCTTCAGCCTGGTCATGCCGGTCGTGCTCTGGGCGATCTTCGATCAACTCCTCAGTATCCCACTTTCCCGCCTCTGACAGGCTGGGTTCCCCCGGGATATTTCCTCGTCGGGAGGCTTCATGATAATCGAAGGGTTGATGGCTGGCGCCGATATCCTGGCACAGCCTACCATTCTGCTTGGGGTGCTCATCGGCGTGATGATCGGCATGTCCTTCGGCGTCACGCCGGGCCTGGATGCCACCTCGGGCACCGCACTGCTGGTCTCGGCCACCTTCGCATTGCCCATGGAGGTCGCCATCGGTGCGCTCCTCGGGCTCTACACGGCGGCCACCTACGCTGGTTCTATCACCGCCATCACCATCGGTGTACCGGGTACCCCCGCATCTGCCGCCACAGTGCTTGACGGGTTTCCGATGACCCAAAGCGGGAAGCTGGACCGGGCCTTGAGCATTTCCATCACGGCGTCTGTCATTGGTGGCCTGGCGGGAACGGTGGCGCTGATCTTCCTTGCCGTCCCACTCGCTGAGTTTGCGCTGAACTTCGGCGCGCCGGAGTACTTCGCCTTGGGTTTACTAGGGGTGGCGATCATTTCCAGCCTGGTCCAAGGGATGTTCCTCAGCGGTTTCATCCTGGCCATTTTCGGGTTATTGATCACCACTATCGGCATCGATCCGTTCACCGGCTTTCCGCGCTTTACCTTCGGCAACATTAACCTGATCGAAGGGGTGCCCTATATTCCCGCACTGGTTGGCCTTTTTGCCATTTCCGAGGCGCTCTCCCTGATCGCCGAAAAGGACGATCGCAATGCCACCATCCACAAACCGAGATTCTTTGCCTTCTCGCTAGGCTGGGGGGCATTGCGCAAGATCAGCCGAGCCATGTGCATTGGCTCCGTGGTTGGCGCCATCCTGGGCGCGATTCCGGCGGCGGGGGCGGCAGCGGCCAACTGGATCGGCTACAACGAGGCACGTCGCTTCTCCCGCACGCCGGAAGCCTTCGGCAAGGGCTCGGAAGAGGGGCTGGCTGCAGCGGAGTCCAGTAACAACGGCACGGTCAGCTCTGCCCTGGTACCTCTGCTGGCGTTCGGCATTCCCGGCTCCGCGACCGCCGCGGTCCTGCTAGGCGCCATGATGCTGCACGGGGTAACGCCGGGGCCAAGCCTGTTCGTGGAGGACCCAGGGCTTGTCTACTTCATTTTCCTTGCCCTCGGGTTGGCGAATATCTTCATGCTTGGCTTTGGTATCTTCGGTGTCGGCTTCTGGGTGCGCCTGGTACAGCTGCCCAAGCCGTTCATCGTCATGACGATTCTGACCCTCTCCGTGGTGGGGGCCTTCAGCGTCCGCAGCAATGTCTTCGATGTCTATGTGGCGATCGGCCTCGGTATTTTCGGCTTCCTGCTGCGTCGAGCCGGGCTCTCCGTGGTACCCATTGTGCTGGCGATCGTGCTCGGTGGATTGATCGAGGAGAATTTCCGGCGAGCACTGATCGCTTCCAACAGTGGCATGTGGGTCTTTGTCGAGCGTCCGATCACAGCGGTGATCCTGGCCATCACGCTGGTGACCTTCCTGGCACCGCTGATTCGTGCGGCCAGGGTACAGCTTGCCGGCCGTCGCGCATCGAATGCGGCGGGCCAGGGATGATGGCTACCACCTCGAGCGGAGATGCCCGCATGCGCGCAGTGAGAATCCACCGGTACGGGACGGCCGACGAGTTGCATTGCGACGCCGTGCCGGTTCCCGAGCCGGGCCCTGGTGAGGTGCTGGTTCGCCAGCGCTTTGCCGGGGTCAACTTTGCCGACGTCTATATGCGAAACGGCCTCTATCATGGCGAGCACACCTACGGTACCCAGGTGCCCTTCACCCTGGGACTCGAGGGGGTGGGGGTGGTGGAGGCGGTCGGCGCAGGTGTCTCGAGCCTCGAACCCGAGATGCGTGTCGGTTACTGCCTGGCCAGGGGCGGCTATGCCGAATCGACGGTCGTGCCCGCCGACAAGGTGATCCGGCTGCCCGACTGGTGCCCGGACGACACGGCGGCGGCACTGATGCTGCAAGGTGCCACCAGCCACTATCTCACCCACTCACTGTTCAGACTCGAGCCAGGGCATGCCTGCCTGATCCATGCCGGGGCGGGGGGTGTAGGCCAATTGTTGATCCAGATTGCCAAGGCACGAGGCGCATTCGTCATCACCACGGTGGGTAGCCAGGCCAAGGCCGAGCTGGCTCGTTCGCTCGGTGCCGACCAGGTGATCCTGTATCGACAGCAGGATGTGGTAGCCGAGGTCGAGAAGGCCACCGCTGGTGCTGGCGTAGATGTCGTCTATGACTCAGTAGGCAAGGACACCATCCACACCAGCCTGCGCTGCCTGAAGGTGCGGGGGACCTGCGCCCTGTTCGGAGCCAGTTCCGGACCCGTGGAAGCCATCACCCCCATGGAACTCGCCGAAGCGGGTTCGATCTTCCTGACCCGCCCCCACCTCGCGCACTACCGACGCACCGCCGGGGAAGCCCAGTGGCGAGCCGACGACCTCTTCGAGCTGCTGCATGACGGGCGGCTCAAGGTTGCCATCGACAGCCGGCTCCCTCTCGAGGCGGCTGCCGAAGCCCACCGCCGCCTGGAATCACGTGCCAGCAGCGGCAAGATCCTGCTGGCGATCTGACGCGTAGCGGGGGCGTCGTGTGGCCCCGACGGTCAGTCGAACCACAACATAATGAGGAAGTCGATCATGGATCCAGCATCCACCATTGAAGGCGTGTTCGAGCATTTCCAGGGTACCGCCCTGCCTCCCGGTCGCGCTCGGGAGTTGATGCAGGAGCTGGCGCCCATCAATGCCTCCACCCGCGAATGCTATGACCAGGCCGCCAACTTCAATGCGCAGCCGGCCGACTTCCTGAGCACCCTGCTCGAACTGCAACGCAAGGAGTGAGGAACATGGGACAGGATCTTTCCAGACTGAGCCTCTTCGGGGCCAGGCAAGGGCTCGAGTCCGGTCGTGTCACGTCACGGCAACTGACGGAGGCCTGCCTCGAGGCCATCGAGTGCCGGGATGGCCGCGTCAACAGCTTCCTCACAGTGGAGTATCAGGCGGTGCTTCGGGCCGCCGATGAGGCCGACCAGGCACGCAAGGTCGGCAAGCGGGCCCCACTGCTCGGCATCCCGCTGGCCCACAAGGACATGTACTACCGCCAGGGGCGGGTCAGTACCTGTGGTTCCATCATCATGGCCGATCAGCCCGCCACCACCACGGCAACGGTGCTGGAGCGCCTCGACCAGGCGGGCGCGCTGGAGCTGGGTGCCTTGAACATGTCGGAGTTCGCCGCCGGCCCCACCGGGCACAACGCGCACTACGGCGATGTCCACAACCCCTGGCATACCGAGCATATCCCGGGTGGTTCCTCGAGCGGCCCGGGGGCTGCCGTGGCGGCGCGGCTCTGTTACGGCTCCCTGGGTTCCGATACTGGTGCCTCGATTCGCGTACCGGCTGCCTGCTGTGGCGTGGTGGGACTCAAGCCGACCTATGGCCGAATCAGCCGCTACGGTGCCATGCCGCGTTCGTGGAGCAATGACTGCATGGGCCCGCTGGCGAGAACGGTCATGGACTGTGCACAGCTGATGCAGGTGCTCGCGGGTCGCGATACCCGGGATAGCTCAAGCCTCGATGCCCCTGTCCCCGATTATCTGGCAGCCCTGGAGCAGGGCGTCAAGGGACTGCGTATCGGGGTTCCCACCCGGCATTTTGCTGAAGGTGTGGATGACGAGATCGCCGAGGCGCTGACCCGCAGCAGGCAGATACTCGAGCAGGCGGGATGTCGTCTGGTGGACGTGGACGTGCCGGACCCGAAACTGCTCTATGACCTCGGTGAAACCCTTTCCAAGGGTGAAGCCTCGACCATCCACCGCCGCTGGCTGCAACAGCGGCCGCAGGACTACAGCGATCATGTGCGGACTCGACTGGAAGCCGGCCAGGCCCTTCCGGCGACGCGCTATCTCGAGGCGCTCTCGTTGCGCGGCGAGGTCGTCAGGAACTTCGTTGCCGATGCGTTCAAGGCGACGGTGGATGTCCTGCATCTTCCGGTGCTTGGCCGACCCGTGCCGACTCTGGCGGAAACCGATTTCCATGGCAGTGGCACAGTGGGGGAAACCGTTTCCGCCATCACCCGCTTCACTCGCCCGATCAACTACCTGGGCCTTCCCGCCTTGAGTGTGCCGTGCGGTTTTTCCCAAGGCGGCTTGCCGATCGCCTTTCAGCTGGTCGGCAGGCCGCTGGATGAGGATCGCCTGCTCGCCATCGGTCATGCCTATCAGCAGCTCACCGAGTGGCATCGCATGGAGCCGGAAATGGTGGCCAGCGGCTAGCTGGCCGCCTTTACAACATGGCGGGCCGGCCCGCGGCAGAGGGGCTGAACCATGGATCGTGACACGACAGGGAGCTGCAGGTGGATCTGACTCTCATCCAGATGCTGAGCATCGCGGTGTTGGTATTGCTGGGCGCCGTGGTGCAGGGCACCATCGGCTTCGGCTTGGCCATCGTCGCCGCACCCTTCCTGATCCTGATTCACCCAGAGCTCGTCCCCGGGCCGGTGCTGTTCTTCGGTATGGCCAGCGCCGCCTTCAATGTCTGGGCAAATCGCGCCGGCCTGGCGTTCCGCGAGCTGACGCTGGCCCTGGTGGCCCGCGTCCCCGGCACCCTGCTGGCCATGGTCGTTCTGGTGGTTGCCTCACCCTCGGTGCTTTCAGTGCTGCTGGGCTTGAGTGTGCTGGCGGCGGTGGTGCTGAGCATTCGCACGCCCTACGTCGAGCGTACCCGGCGTGTCATGTTCACCGCCGGGTTCATGTCGGGCTTCATGGGCACCACGACGGCGATCGGTGGGCCGCCGATCGCCCTGGCCTACCAGAGTGCGACCGGGCCCGAGGCTCGAGCCAACCTCGGGGGTTACATGCTGGTGGGCATGATCGCCTCGTTGTTTGCCCTGGTGTTGATAGGGCGGTTCACCGGAGAACATCTGACGATATCGCTGATCATGCTGGTGCCCGTGGTTCTGGGCGTCTACCTGGCGAGAATCCTGGCGCCACTGATCAACCCGGCGTGGCTGCGTCCTGCCCTGCTGGTGCTTTGCAGCATATCGGGTACTGTGGCCCTGGCGAAAGGAGGGCTCGAGCTGTTGCCCTGGTTGGGGAGCTGAAAGCAGCCAGGCAACGCCCGTTCACGCTGATGACCTGTCCACACCTCCCCTGATATCCATGCCGTCGATACTGCCCTGCCCCTCCATCGGGCATGTCGGCAGGCACCGGTGAATGCAGACGAGAAGGTAGGCATATGAACAACGAAAGGCTCTTGATCGATGGTCAGTGGTGCGAGGGCGAGGCTGGCCAGGTAACCCTTAATGACCGCTATCGCGGCACCCTTGCGGCAGTGATCGAGCAGGCCTCGAACCGGCAGGTTGATGCCGCCGTGGAGGCGGCACTCAAGGCGTTTCGTGGCACTCCCATTCCGGCCTACCAGCGCTATGCCATTCTCGACCGGGCAGCCCGGCTCATGGAGGAGCGGCATGAACAGATCCTGCATGACCTGATCACCGAGACTGGATATGCCGTTGGCGACGCCCGCAGCGAATTGGATCGCTGCGTGTTGACCCTGCAGCAGTGTGCCGAGGAGGCCAAGCGTATCCACGGCGAAGGCGTGCCGATGGAGGGGGCGCCGGGTCACGAGCACCGGATCGGTTTCACGGTACGGGTCCCGCGTGGGGTGGTCTGCGCCATCACGCCCTTCAATGCCCCTCTCAACACCGTTGCCCACAAGATCGCACCGGCGCTCGCCGCCGGAAATGCGGTGTTGCTGAAACCGGCGGAACAGACCCCGATGTGCGCCAACCACCTGGCCAGGCTGTTGTGTGATGCGGGCCTTCCGGCTGGCTATCTGAACGTGGTCCACGGGCCCGGAGAGATGGTGGGTAAGCGCCTGCTGGAAAACCAGGCGGTTGATTTCTATGCCTTCACCGGCTCGACGGCCGTCGGCGAGCTAATCAGGGCGCGTATCGGCCTTCGCCATACCTCGCTGGAGCTCGGTAACATCTCCAGCACCATCGTGTGCCAGGACGCCAGCCTGGAGGTGGCCCTGCCGAGGATCATCGCCAGTGCCTTTCGTAAGGCAGGCCAGGTATGCACCTCGATCCAGAAGCTTTTCGTCCAGCGTGGCGTCTACCCCGAGGTGGTAGCGCAGCTCAAGGACAGACTGGCCACCCTCAAGGCCGGAGACCCCACCGATCCCGGTACCTTCATCGGCCCGCTGATCGACCTGGATGCCGCCAAGCGTGTCGACGAGTGGATACAGGAGGCCGTGGATGGCGGCGCCAGCATCGTCACCGGTGGTGAGCGACGGGGATCGCTACTGACGCCGACCGTGCTCGCCGACGTGCCAACCGACTGCCGCCTCTTTAGGGAAGAAGTCTTCGGCCCAGTGGTATGCGTCATGCCCTTCGATAACCTCGAGGAGGCCATTGATGGCGCCAACGACAGTCCTTATGGCCTCACGGCGGGCATCTTCACCCGCAATCTCGATGAAGGCCTGAGCGCGGCTCGTCGTCTTCGCGTGGGTTCCCTGCACATCAACGAAACGTCCAGTGCACGGGTCGACCAGATGCCATCCGGCGGCGTCAAGGCAAGCGGTACGGGCCGCGAGGGACCGAGATACGCTATTGAGGAAATGACCGAGGAACGACTTGTCACGATCAGCCCCTCACGTCTCGCGTAGGGCAATCGCAAGCAAGGCCAGTGTGACAACGTCTCCACCGTCGAGGCGTTGTCATGTGGTATCCAGGAGGGCCCATGACCTGGGCCAGGATTGTCGACATTGACGCGTTGCAGCATTCGCTGCTATCATCCATGGCGTTCACAGACAATCACCAAGGAGCTTATTAAGATGAAAGTTCAATGCATTGATGCTCAGAGTGCCGAAGCGATTGCCCGTCATGCCGCTCAGTACCGGCTCCAGGACTACGGCGTTTCCATCTCCTCCGAAGGTAATACCTTGAGCGTCGCACCCGCCAATGCCCTCGTACGGCTGTTCTCCAACGCCATCGGCAAGGTGTTCGATCTGTTCTTCGATCGACCTGAGCGTGACGTGTCCCAGCAACGCGTCAGCGGCGATATCGTCACTCCCTGAAGTAAGCGCAGTATGACCCAGCTCATGATATCCAGCCCCGTGGACCAACAATTCCTAACCGGGGCCAGCACACAACCCATCACGAATATCCCCCTCCAGGCACACCAGCCAGCATTTCTTGTTAACTGCTTGTTTCTATTCTCTTCTTTCTAATTCCTTCCTGCCACCTGCTCCTCCGCTCTCTTGCTTGCAACGTTTCGCTTCTAGCTTCTCCCTTGCCACTTTCCCAAGCGATAAGCCTCAGGCCACTGTGTTGCACCGCAGCCAATTGATGAGCCCTCCCGCATGGAAGATATCGCGCTGGCGCTCGGACATGCGATGCTCTGCCCGCAGCTCGAGATCCTTGCCCGGTACCCTGATGATGACCTCCCTGGAAGCTTCGACCTGGCCGTGTACATCCACGACCTCCAGCACATCCTCCTGGTCCAGTCGGTCATGGTCCTGTGGATACTGGAACATCAGTGCGAGGATGCCGGCATTGATCAGGTTCTGGTAATGGATACGCGCAAAGCTCTTGGCCAGCACCAGGCGCAGCCCCAGGTATTGAGGGGCCAGCACAGCATGCTCGCGGCTCGAACCCTGGCCGTAGTTATGGCCGGCCACCAGGGCATGTCCTCCCGATTCGCGGGAAGCGACCCCGCGTTGCGGATAATCCTGTGCCAGGTCGCGGAAGCAGAACTGGCTGATCGCCTGTACGTTCGAGCGATAGGGCATGGCTTCCGAGCCTGCGGGGTTAATGGTGTCGGTGGAGATGTCGTCCCCCATCTTCAGCAGGGTGGTGACCTGGAGCCTGTCGGGTAACGGCTCGATCTCGGGGAGTTGGGCGATATTGGGGCCACGCTGGATCTTGACCTTCCGAGCCTCCTCGAGGGGCAGTGCCGACAGCATCGACGACGCCCCCACGACAGGGTTCGAGGGAAGCAGGTCTGTTTCCGGGTAGCATAGCCCCAGGCTGTCGGCCAGTTCCCTGGGATCGGTGATCTCGCCCGTCAGCGCGGCGGCAGTGACGGTTTCCGGGCTACAGAGGAAGACGTGGTCATCGGCAATGCCGGAGCGGCCAGGAAAGTTGCGGGGTGTCGTACGCAGACTGTTCTGTGCGGTGGCCGGAACCTGGCCCATGCCCATGCAGCCATTGCAGCCGGTCTGGTGGAGGCGGCCGCCGGCCGCTATCAGATGCACCAGTAACCCCTCCGTGGCCAAGTCCGTCAGGACCTGACGGGATGCCGGATTGAGGTCGAAGGAGACCTCCGGATGCACCTGGCGACCCTCCACCATCAAGGCCGCGATGGCCAGATCACGATACCCCGGGTTGGCGGACGATCCGATATAGGATTGATGGACTGGTGTTCCGACCACCTCGCGGACCGGTACCACCTTGTCCGGGCTCGACGGCAACGCAATCAGTGGTTCCAGGCTGGAGAGGTCGATTTCATCGGTGTGTGCATAGCTGGCGCCCTCGTCGGCGGCCAGTTCACGCCAGTCCAACTCCCGGCCATGGTCGCGCAGGAAGCGTCGAGTCTGCGCGTCACTGGGAAAGATACTGGTGGTGGCACCCAACTCGGCCCCCATGTTGGCGATGACGTGGCGGTCCATGGCAGTCAAGGTGGCGACCCCTGGACCATGGTACTCGATGATGCGGCCAGTCCCCCCCTTCACGCTGTGTCGCCGCAGCATCTCCAGGATGACATCCTTGGCACTGACCCAAGGCGGTAGCCTGCCGGTCAGATGCACGCCCATCACCTCGGGCATCGAAATGCTCAAGTGCTCGCCCGCCAGCACGCTGGCAATTTCGATGGACCCCGCGCCGAAGGACAGCATGCCCAGGGAGCCGGCGGCACAGGTGTGCGAATCCGAGCCAGCCAGCAGCATGCCTGGCACCCCCACCCGCTCCATGTGGACCGGGTGGGACACGCCGGTTCCCGGGGGAGCGAAGCGTATGCCGAACCTGGCGGCAGAGGTCTGCAGGAAGATATGGTCGTCGCGGTTGCGATAGTCGGCCTGGAGCAGGTTATGGTCCACATACTGACAGGCTGTCTCGACCTGGATCCGGTCTAGCCCCATGGCATCGAGGGCCAGCATGGTCAGGGTCCCCGTGGCATCCTGCAGCAGGACCTGATCCACCTCAAGGCGTACTTCCTCGCCGGGTCTTGCCGCATCGCCGTGTACCAGGTGGTTGTCGATGAGCTTCTGAGTCAGAGTGCGCGGTTCGGCCATGAAGGTGAGCCTCCTGAATAAATTGCCCGCCAACATGCTCAAGCACAGGCGGGCAAAGATGGCATGTTGGGATTGTTGTCAGCTGCCAGTTTATGCCTCAGGCGGTCTTCCCGGTTCTAAGTGCCGAAATCATTGACTGCGCCAGCGGAAGTATCAAAACGGCGAATGCGCAGAACAGGATGATCGCCGAGATAGGCTGACTGACGAAGTAACTGAAATCATCACCCGAGACACGCAGGCCGCGACGGAGATTGGATTCCATCATACTTCCCAGGACGAGTGCGAGGATGATCGGAGCCGGATGGATATGCAGCTTGCGAAGGACATAACCCAGGATACCGCCCACGACGGTCACCCACACCGACAGGATATTATTATCGTACGTATAGGCACCCAACAGACACACGCTGGTCACCACGGTCGATACCAGAGCAGGGTTGAGACGTGTGATCTGGACCCAGAATCGAGTTCCCAGCAGACCGATAAGCATCATCACGGGCAGGCCGATCAGTAGGGACACGAAGATGGAGTACGGAATCTCGGGATTGCGCGCGAACAGCATGGGGCCGGGGTTGATGCCGTGAATCATCAGGGCACCAATCAGGATGGCGGCACTGGCGGAACCGGGAATGCCCAGCGAGAGCAGTGGTGCCAGGGCGCCTGGGCCAGCCGCATTGTTGGCTGTCTCGGAAGCCACCACCCCTTCGGGGTTACCGGTACCGAAGGTTTCAGGGTGCTTCGATAGACGCTTCGACACGCTGTAACTGACCAGTGAGGCGATGGTGGCCCCGGCGCCGGGGACTACCCCGATCAGGAAGCCGATGATGGAACTGCGGCCCAGTGTCTTGCCATAGGGGAAGATCATGGGAATGGACTTCCACGGGCTCGGCAGGTCGTGAATGCGATCTCCGGATGACTTCAGGGAGCGCTCCAGCATCATGAACACCTCTGAAAGGGCAAAGAGGCCGATCAGGGCGGGCAGGAAGGGCACACCCTCAATGAGTCCGATGTGGAAGACATAGCGCTGGGTACCGGAGATGGGGTCGAGACCGATGGTCACCACCATCAGGCCGATGACCAGCCCGATAACCGCACGAGTCATTGAACCGGCGGCCAACGAGGTGACGAGTGCCAGGCCCAGCAGTGACAGGGCGAAATACTCTGCCGGGCCAAAGGCCAGGGCGATATGCGCAAGCCCAGCCGCACTGACGATCAGTAGCAGAGTGCTGACGAAGGCACCGAAGCCTGAACTGAGGATCGAGAGTGTCAAGGCTTCGCCAGCCTGCCCCTTCATGCGCATGGGGTAACCATCGAAGGCGGTGATAGCGGCAGCTGGCTGCCCCGGCGCATTGACCAGAATGCCGGGAATGGCGGCCGCATAGTCGCCGGCCACATAGATGGCAACCAGCATGACCATTGCGGAAACCGGGTCCATCGAAAAAGTGAAGGGCAGGACGACGGCCATGCCGACGGCAGTGGTCAATCCTGGCAGGGAGCCCACCATGTAGCCGATGGCGATGCCAAATAATAGGGCAAGAATCACATCGATGCTGATGATGGCGATCAAGCCTTGTAGCAGACCTTCAATCATAACCATGTACCTGTCGGCAGCGGCGTTCCCAACGCCATATCAAAGATAAGTTTGGTGAAAACCAGGAAGCCCACGGTCAAGGCGGCAAGCGACCACACCTTCCGTATGCCGGCGGCATAGCCAAATGCCGTGGTGAAGATTGCCGAAGTCAGGTAAAAACCTAACCAAGGCAGAACAGTAGCGTATGCCACTGTACAGATCAGGCCGATAAGCACGGTGAGGGGCTTGTGGATGGTCAGTGCCTCATCTCTCTGCCGAGTGAGGATTCTGCGAAATGCCAGGATGGCCAGCATAATGGCGGATAGAATCGCCAGTGCCCCAATACCGATCGGGAAGGTATGAGCCTGGACCCAGGCGGAACCACGCGTTGGAAAGCCCATGGCTTGAACGATGTACCAGATGGAAATCAGGATAAAAAGACTGGCGGCTACCAGATCAGCAGTCTCGCTCCTGATAGAGACATGCCACTCATTCTTTTCAGCCGGAGTTTCCTTCTCACCGGGGGTGGAAGTGCTCATAGAACTCTCCGTACAAACCAAGAGATACCGGGCGAAAGGTACGCCTCTCGCCCAGTGACAGGGAATCGTGTTTACTCGTCCAGACCGAGGCGCTCCACCCATTCAGCGACCAGCTCATTCTGACGCTTGACGAACTCGGTAAACTCTTCAGGCCCCATGAACCTATTGTTGAGGTTGGAGTTCTCGATGTACTCCTTGTAATCGTCGGTTTGCGTGATCTGCTCCAGCGCATCGGCAAGCTTCGCCTTGATCTCATCGGGAATTCCCTTGGGACCGATGATGCCCCGGAACTGCTGCCAGCTCGAGTCGACGTCATAGCCGGCCTCGGCAAAGGTCGGGGTGTCGGGGTAGGCGCTGACGCGGTCCTCTGACAGCACGCCGAGCACGCGCAGGTTGCCTGCCTCTACATGGTCGCGGGTGATGCCGGTCCAGGCCATGCCGATCGGCACATGGCCGCCGACGTTCGCGGTGACGGAGTCGCCCTGGCTGTCGTAGGGCACATAGCGGACGTCTTCCTCAGTGATGCCGGCGGCCTCGGCGAACATCGCCCATGCGATATGGCCGGTAGAACCGTCGACAGTACCGGACACGCTGTACTGCCCCGGGTTGGCCTTGACTTCCTCGACCAGCCCTTCCAGGGAATCGAAGGGTACCGATTCGTGTACCACCAGGACCGGCGGATCGGTGACCAGTCCGGCGATCCAGTCGACCGAGTCGATGGTGTACTCGTCAAACACGGCATTCATCACCGCGATGTGGGTCGCTGTCGTGGATCCAATGGTATAGCCATCCGGTTCGGCGGTGGTGATGGCGGCCAGCTGAACACCCGTCTGGCCACCGGGACGGTTCTCCACGACGAAAGGTTGGCCAAGGATTTCCTCGAGATCGGTGGCTATCCGGCGTGCCAGCACATCCGTGCCGCCACCCGGCGAGACATGTAGGAGGTACTTGACCGGCTGATTCGGGTAGTCATCAGCTGCATAAGCAGCACTGGCATGCAAACCGACGCCGAGGGTCATTGCACCCAGCATGACGGGAGTTGCAAATTTACAGGCATGGCGTGCCATGCGTCCAAGCAGAATTGTAGTTGTCATCGTTAATACTCCTTGCCGACGCAATCATGTTGAGTCTGGACTGGTGAGCGCAAGCGACAGCACACTCCGATTAAATCTATTGAAATCAAAGACCTATTCATTATTGGCATGACTTCTGCTCTTTAAATTTTTCATGAGATGGCATCCCTCTCACACCCCGGAAAGTAAAACCAGACATGCGGCATGTCAACCGCTCAATGGGCGGTAGTAACTTCAATAGCAACTACTCAAGGAAAAATCAAGCTGCAAGGAGTAGGTCATCCTGGCAGTGAACGGTACCTTTCCCTATGATTGCCGTGTTGTTTTCTAGAAAACATTTTGTATTTTCATGGAGTTATACTCACACCTTCCTCCATGAGGAGGGAGGTTTCTGGGGGGGGGGGGGGGCTTGCCAGATCCGCCGAAAAGTCATGACCCTATCCAGGATTCACCCAGCATGTTGTGTTTTCAGGCAGGCGCCGCATGCGACCTTGGTCGTGCTTTCGAGGCTATTCGTCTGTTGGAACTGGCTTCATCTCAGGTGCTGTCGAGTGAAGAAATCATTTGCAAATGGCCCTCAAGAATTATTTTTAACCGACTGTTTTAATTGACAATACTGTCTAAATTTAGGTCTCTTTCATTCATCGCCTCACGGAAGGTGGTTGCGCTAGCTACTACTCCCGAGCTAGGCTGAGATCGACATACGGCTTAGATATGGGGTCCCGAGACACAAGGGGCGCAAGGCCTTACCCCATCGAATTGCAGGGCTGCATTCTCGTAGAAGAGTGAGACATTCGAATGAAGATCACATCCGTCAATTTAAGGAAGCTCCGCTTACCCTTGGTGGTGCCTTACCGGCTCTCCTACCGAACCTTTGAAGAGTTCGAACCCTATTACGTCGAAATCACAATGGAAGATGGTCGAGTGGGGTTCGGGGACGGCCATATCTCGCCTGGCTCAAGCAGTGAAACCCGCGTGGGTGGCTGGGCGTTCTGCCAGGAGCTAAGCCAGGCAATCCTGGGCATGACCGTCGGGGAGGCCAGGCAGCTCGTCCAGGAGCGCATGCCCGAGAGCAAGGTGGCCGCCAGTGCGCTGGCCACGGCCCTGGAAGTGCTCGACAACACTGACTTGATCGACATTCCTTCTGATCTGCATCTGCCCCTGCTCACCCCCATCAACTCTACCAACCTGGATGATATACCGGGAGAGCTGGATGAGCTGATGGCCAAGGGGTTCAAGACCTTCAAGGTCAAGGTCGGCAAGGATCTCGAGGCCGATCTCAGGCGAGTTGCCGCCATCCAGGAGGTCACGGCCGGAAAAGCGACGCTGCGTCTGGATGCGAACCGAGCCTTCGACCAGGACCAGGGCTGCCGATTCGCTGCTTCGTTGAACCCGGAGGGTATCGAGCTGTTCGAGCAGCCTTGCCTGGCCGAGGACTGGGACGCCAATGCCGCCGTCGCCCGGGTTTCGAAGGTACCGCTGATGCTGGATGAGCCCATCTGCACCCTTGCCGATATCGAGCGCGCCAGTAAGTTGGAGAATGTTCAATTCTGCAAGCTCAAGCTCAAGCGATTTGGCTCCATGCAGGGCCTCAAGGACGGACTCGACGCCGTTCGGGCTCATGGCATGGAGCCCGTTCTCGGCGATGGGCTAGGTAGTGAAATCACCAGCTGGATGGAGGCTTGCGTGGCACAGAGCACCATTCGCAATGCCGGCGAATTCAATGGCTTCCTCAAGCCTGTCCACCGGCTGTTCGACACACCACTGACCTTCAGGGATGGCGATATCATCCTGACCAAGGGGTATCGACCAAGTGTCAACCGTCAGCGGCTGGATGACAGCACAACGGAAAGTCTGAATTTTTCACAAACACGATGAACAAGAGCAGGAGTTGATCATGGCACATGAAGACATCATGAATGAGCTGGACAGGCGGCGTGAGAATGCACGCGCCATGGGTGGTGAGGAGAAGCTCCAGCGACGCAAGGAACGGGGCAGCCTGAATGCCGAGGAGCGGCTGGCATGCCTGGTCGACAAGGACAGCTTCATCGAGGTGGGGCTCCTGGGCGCGGCATCCGGGGGTAACCTCGACCCCGCCAAGACGCCACGCGACAGCAAGATCACCGGCTTCGGCAGGATCGATGGCCGTGACGTCGGCATCTGTGTCAACGACTTTACCGTCAAGGGGGCATCCACCGGTGGCACCAACTCCAAGAAGCTGGGCCATATTCGTCGCTCCACCGTGGAAAGGGGGATTCCCTTCATCCACATTGGCGAGTCGACCGGTGCTAGGCTGCCCGATGCCATGGGCTCCAAGGGCATGGGTACCATGCTGGGCAACGACACGACCCAGTTCCGCCGCGGCCGCGAGAACCCCTGGGCGGCTGCTGCCCTCGATACATCATTCGGCTCGTCCGCTTGGCTGATGTGTTGCTCCGACTTCTCCGTGATGAAGAAAGGATCCGTCATGTCGGTCTCCAGCCCGGGCCTGGTGTCGATGGCCATTGGGGAGCGAGTCGACCCTGAAGACCTGGGTGGCTGGCGCATCCACGCCGACATGACTGGCCTGGTGGATCGCTTCGTCAACACCGATGAAGAGGCCATGGAGGAAATTCGGCGTTTCATCAGTTACATGCCCAACAACAACATGGAGCTGCCGCCTGAATATGACATTCCGGCAGGGTCGGGTGACCAGCAGGAAGACATCCTCAAGATTCTTCCGGAAAGCCGTACCCATGTCTATGACATGCACAAGATCCTCGAGGTTATCGTCGACAAGGACAGCCTGCTGGAGTTCAAGCCACGCTTTGGCAAGCCAGCCATAGCCGCACTCGCTCGCTTGGGTGGCAAGACCGTCGGTATCATTGCCAATAATCCCATGGTGGGTGGCGGTGCCATGTCGGTCGAGGCTATCCGCAAGCTGATCGACCTGACGGTCCTGTGTGACTCCTTCAATATTCCGATCGTGCGTTTCGTGGATACCCCCGGCTTCGTGGTAGGTACTGGCGCGGAGAAGAAGGGGGCTCCTGGCCACATCATGAACCTGATGAACGCCACCTGTCTGACGACGGTTCCCCAGATTACCGTTCTCGTTCGCAAGGCTTACGGGCGTGCCTATGTTGCCCTGGGGGGTGGTGAGCATAACGATGAAATGATCGCCTGGCCGACCGCGGAGGTCAGCTTCATGGACCCGGTATTCGCCACCAAGATCGTGCATGGCCTGAGTCCTGGCGACGATGGTTTTGATCAGGCCCTGGCGGAAATACAGAAGGACATCGAGATCTGGGACATGGCTTCCATATTCTCGGCTCATGATGTCATCAAGCCCCAGGAAACGCGGGACTACCTGATTCGCATGCTGGATGTCCATCGCCGCCGCCGCACCAAGGGGGTCGGTCAGCACCTGATGCAAACCTGGCCCACCAGCAGCTAAGGGTGAATTCAATGAACGATACATTGCACGTCATTACTGAAGCACGTAAGGCCGGGCGCGACTCGCTGACCGAGGCCGAAGGAAAGCAACTTCTCGAAGCCTTCGGTGTCAGGGCGCCGCGCTCCGTGCAAGTCAAGGGGGCCGAGGATGTGTCTTCGGCCCTCCGTGACCTTAAGGCCCCCTATGTCGTCAAGGTGGTATCACCAGATATCCTGCACAAGAGTGATGCCGGTGGCGTTATGCTGAACCTTCAGGGTGCCGACGATGTGGTCGATGCCATCCAGACCATGGCCAAACAGCCCTTGATCCAGGAAGCCAATGTCGAGGGATTCCTGATCGAGGAAATGCTGTCTCCCGGCCAGGAGATCGTGGTCGGGGCGGTGCGTGATCCCTATTTCGGCCCGATGGTGATGGTCGGTCTAGGTGGTATCTTCGTCGAGGTTCTTAAGGATGTGGCCTTCCGGATTTGCCCGATCGGCGAACAGGATGCCTGGCAGATGCTTGAGGATCTCAGGGGCGCTGTCATTCTCGACGGCGTCCGCGGCGGTGAAGCCGTCGACAAGCGTGCCATCGTCGATGTCATCATGCGTCTGGCCGGCCCGGATGGCCTGTTGATGGAGCTCGACGAGGAACTGACGGAAGTCGATATCAACCCGCTCATCGTGTCCAGCACCGGTGCCATCGCCGCCGATGCACGGTTTATCCTTTCGTCGCCGGATGCCAATCAGCCCGCAGCCGTACCTGACGCACCCGATGACGGCCTCTCCGTCATCGACCGGTATACACCGCTGTTCGAGCCCAAGTCCATTGCAGTTGTCGGAGCATCCACCACCGGCGTCACCATGGCCAACACCTTCATCCGGCGCATGAAGGCCTATGGCTACGCCGGTAAACTCTACCCCATCCATCCCAAGGCCGATGAGGTGGAGGGGCTCAAGGCATATCCGAGCCTCGCCGATACCCCTGACCTCGTCGACTACGCCTATATCGCCATCGGCGCGAAGCGCATCCCGGAGCTGCTTGCCTCGGCCAATGGCCGCGTCAAGTTTGCCCAGGTACTGTCCAGTGGTTTCGGCGAGATCGAGGAGGGCAAGGCACTCGAGGAGGAGCTGGTGAAGAGTGCGCGTCAGGGTGGTTGCCGTGTCATCGGTCCCAATTGCCTGGGCATGTACTCTCCCCGCGGGAGAGTCACCTTTCCCGTCGATCCACCGGAGGAAGTGGGCAGTGTCGGCATCATTTCCCAGAGCGGTGGCCTGGGTACCGATATCATTAAGCGTGGCCAGTGGCGCGGCGTGCGCTTCAGTGGCGTCGTGACCATGGGCAACAGCGCCGACCTGGGGCCATCGGACCTTCTGGAGTACTATTTCGCGGATCCACAGACGAAGGTCGTCGGGCTGTACCTGGAGGGGGTCAAGGACGGTCGCCGACTTTTCGAGCTGCTCAATTCGGAGGAAGCCACCAAGCCGGTGGTGATCCTCAAGGGTGGCCGTTCCACCCAAGGCAATGCCGCGGCCGCCTCCCATACCGGCGCACTCGCCGGCGACCAGCGAGCCTGGGATGCGCTGTGCCAGCAAACCTGCTGCTCGATGGTCTCCTCCGTCGATGAGTTCATCGATACCCTGCTGGCCTTCCAGAACACAACCCTGAGGCCGGAGCGCCCGACTCGCCAGGTCGTGCTGTTCGGCAATGGTGGTGGTACGGGGGTGCTGGCCACTGACTACTTCGCCGAGCTTGGGCTCAACATTGAACCCTTCGCCGCGGAAACCCGCGCCGCCCTGGAAGCGCTGGAACTGCCACCGGGTACCAGTGTGGCCAACCCCATCGATGCCCCGGTTGGCACCTTGCAGGAGGAGAATGGGTGGATCGCCGGCAAGATCCTGGACAGGGTCTACGATACGTCCAACCCCGATGCCATCGTCATGCATCTGAACCTTGCCTCCTTTGTCGGGCGCAGTGACAAGGATCCTGTCGATAACCTGATCAAGGTCGCGGAACATGTGCAAATCACCCATCCGGGAAGGGCCCACTTCTTGCTGGTACTCCGTTCCGACGGCTCTCAGGAGCTGGATGACATCAAGCGCAAGTATCGCCAGCAGGCACTGGCTGTCGGCATCCCTGTCTATGACGAGGTGACCAACGCCGCCCAGGCGCTGTCGGTCGTTCAAACCATGGAAGTTCGCTTCGCCGCTCGCCAGCGGTAGTGGCGGATCAGGACCTGCGGGTTGGCCCAAGGGCCAGCCCGTGCCGATTGATAACTGTGTCGATCGATACATTGCCTCTGGACTGGCGAGTTACCCATGAACAACATGTCTGCAGCGACCAGGCGTTCCACACATCTCATTGATGGGCTGTTCGTCAACGAGGTCATGCCCGCCTATCTTCCCCCGCCGATGCCTACCATCGTGTTCCTGCACGGCGCGTATCAGGGCTGGTGGGTCTATGAAGCCTGGCAAGAATATTATGCGCTGGCCGGCTGGCGTACCATCGCCCTCTCGCTACGCAATCATCCAGGTTCTTACACTATCGAGGATCATCAATTCCTCGAACTCCAGCCCGATGACTATGTGAGTGATGTACTGAAGGTCGCCGATTGGCTTGGCTCGCCTTTCGTCTTGGTCGCACACAGCATGGGTGGCGTGGTGGGCCAGAAGGCGGCTGAGCGGTTGCCTGAGCTTGCAGCGCTGGTGCTGTTGGGCTCTGGCCCGCCCAGAGGGCTTGGAGCCAGCAGGCCGAAGGATCTGCCGTCCGGCAGCCCTTCGATACCTGATTATCAACAGGTCAGGCGGCACATGTTCGGCACTATCGATGATGCGGACTATGCCGAGTTCCATTCGAGGTTGGTACCGGAAACTCCCAGTGTCATGAACCAGACCGGGCGCGGTCGCGTGTCGGTGGACCCGGCACTGATCCGGGCGCCGGTACTGGCGGTCGATGCTGAACATGACCGCAACCAGTTCGGTCCCACCTATGCCGACTTCTACTCGGGAGAATATATTCGTGTACCGGGCGCCTCACATGCGCTGATGCTGGGCCCCTGGGGAATGGAGGTCGCCAACGCGATACACTGTTGGCTGAACAAGCGCATTCCAGGCTTCCTGTATGACCATCGACCGGCATGGTATAGACCCCGAGCCGGAAGCGCGGGTTAGAGTAGGCAAACCGGTGTCATGGACCCTGTCAGATATCGGGCCTGGGTGGTGTCATGCGGGTCAAGGCAGGTTAACTCAAGTCAAGTTGCTGATAGAAGCGCTCCAGCTGCTCTGGTGTAAAGCGCGATTCACGCAGTGACTTCAGGTGCGGGCCGAAGGATTCCTGGATCTCGTCGCTGAACCGAATCATGATTTCAGCCATGTAATAATCATGCCTTATCAATGACTCAGCCGTGGTGATAATGGGCTGATTGCGGGTATACGAAGCAAATACCTTGCCCTGCACATTAGCGGTCAACAACTGTTCATGATCCACCGTGATCGTGAAGAGGTTATCGGCCGTGCCTATCGTCTTGCCGTTACCCTCGTGTAGATATATCTTGACATCATCCGAGTAACGAAACTCTTCCGCGTCCTCTCCGAAGAGGATAATAAATACCTCGATGCCAGAATTGGCCATACTGCGCAGCACATCTTCGTGACGTCGAAGCACCTGGTCCTGTGCCTTGATCCAGATACACTTGCTCGCACTAAGCACCATCTGCTTGATGCGCTCATCCACGGCGGGCTCACCGGAGATTGTCCAGACATACTGTGAGTCTTCGCTCTTGCTCAGCGAGTTTAACTGGGAAGTGAGCAGATCACATCGCCTCTGGGTGGAACTGGCAATGCCCTCGAGCAGTACCCGAGGAGGAACCGGCACGAAACGCACCGGATCTTCGCTCACGGGCTGCACGGCTTCCTTACGGGTCAGGCTCTCCAGCGCGTGATAGGCATTGGCGCGGGGAACGCCGGTGACCTTGCTCAACTCATAGGCAGTGACCGGGTGCATCCGAAGAAGCTGAATGTATATCTTGGCTTCATAGTCCGTGAAGCCCAGCTTCTGCATCTCGCTGGACAATCCACTCGAGATACTTTCGTCAAAGCGTAAGCGGTTTGCCAAAACTTACCTCCGGTACTGCCTGAAATGTTCAGTCTGCAGAAGCTGCCCGGCATACGGACTGGCCCGTGCATCATGAATCTATGTGTTGAAATAAAAGCTCAGATAACTCATATAACTACGCACCTCGGCTCTCAATGGCCTCGACGAGTCTCACGATACGTTCGGCGCCTTCGACATGGAGATTCTCGATCAGCTTACCATCTACCAGGACGACGGCACTACCCTCCGCTACGGCATCATGATATGCCGCAATGATCTTTCGAGCCCAGGCGACATCCTCATCGCTCGGGGCGAAGACCTCATTTGCCACCTCAATCGTCTTGGGGTGGATGAGGGTCTTGCCATCGAAACCCATTTCCAGGCCTGAACGGCATGCCTTACGGTAACCATCATCGTCATTGAGGTCGAGATGGACCCCGTCGAGGATGGCCAGGCCGGCAGCTCGCGCAGCCAGCACGCAGGTGGACAGGCTATGCAGCATGGGAAGCCGCATCTCGGTATGCGCACAATGCAGGTCCTTGGCCAAGTCGGACGTGCCCATCACCAGCACTTCCAGGCGGCTGCTGGCGTCGGCAATCTCCTCGGCGTGGAGAATCCCCCTTGGGGTTTCCATCATACACCAGATGGCCAGGGACTCCGGGGCCTGTGCTGCCCTCAGGATTGCCTCGGCACGCCTGACCGTGTCGGCACTTTCCACCTTGGGCAACAGCACCGCGTCGGCTTTCGAGCGTGCGACCATCATCAGATCGTCGTGCCCCCAGGGGGTGTCGAGCCCATTGACACGGACAACAATCTCCCTGTGGCCATAACCACCGGCCTCCAGAGCTTCCAGGATAAGGTCTCTGGCTTCCGGCTTGGCGCCAGGCGCAACGGCATCCTCCAGGTCCATGATCAAGGCATCGGCCGGCAGGCTGCGTCCCTTGTCCAGCGCCCTGGCATTGGATCCCGGCATGTAAAGCACACTACGACGTGGACGTGCGTTCGCGGTCATCGCTCTTGTTCCTCTATCTTGGCGGCACGGGGCAGGTTTGTCCTGCCATGAATGGTATACCGAGGCGAGTCTACCTCCAGGCCACGTTGGCTTGCATGGTCAGGCCACCACTGGTGGTGCAGGCCCAGAGCTCTCCCTCATTTTCCGCCTCAGTGGGCTTCCCCTCGGCCTTGAAGGTCTCGCCGCAGAACAACGGACTCATGGCCCGAAACGAGAACTGGGTCACCGTACTATTCGGGTTGTTGCGTTGCCAATTGTCGATCAGGAAAGTGGCAATCAGTTGACCATGCACGATGAGTGCGGGATAGCCTTCCACTTCAGTCGCATAGGGATAGTCATAATGGATCTTGTGGGCATTGAAGGTAACGGCCGAGTAACGAAACAGCAGCGGAGTATCCGGATGGATTTCCCTACTCCATGCGGCGCCCTCAGGAGCGGGCTTGCGCTCGGGCACACCGGTTGCGGCTGGCGGGTTATCCCGGTATACCAGATCCTGCTCTTCCTCCAGGGCCACTCCTTCGGAATTGGAATAAGCGTGCTTGACCGTGACGAAAGCCAACGATCCGCTTTTACCTTCCTTTACCTTTATATCCTGCACAGTCGAGGTCTTGGTTACTTTTTCACCGATAATCAAAGGATTGTAGTATTTGATCCGACTCCCTGCCCACATACGTCTCGGCAAGGGAATCGGTGGCAGGAAGTCACCTCGCTGAGGGTGGCCATCCGAGTCGATCTTCGACTGCGGCACCCTCGGGACGAAATAATTCCAATGCGCCGTGGGTGGAAGTGTGGCGCCGCGCTTCGGCCAATCTTCGGCAGGCACGTCGAGCGCCGCCATCATGGCTGTCACCGGCCAGAGCTCAAGCTCCTCCTCTGCCGTCTCGGTGTTACCGATCCACTTCTGAAGATACTCCAGATCCAAGGCCATAACTCTTCTCCCGTTGCCTTCGGCAGTGTGTAGTAAAGCGGTCTCAGGCCCCGCCCTCTCAAGCTCGATCCTAGCCGAACGCAATAGTAGTTGCAAGAACGACCACCATGATTGTAGTATCATGAAACCGCGCTGGCCATCCCGCTGAGCCGCTACCCTGGCAGCGTGGGCCTGGTCATCCTGGGGCATGCCTTTCGCCCCCTGTCCACTACCACTAACAGTCAAGGCATCGGAGAGAAGCTCATGACCCTGATCGACGTGAAGACAGAGATCACCGGAAACGTCTGGAAAGTCGAAACAAATGAAGGGGATACCGTAACGGAAGGGCAGGTTCTGGTTGTCCTTGAGTCGATGAAAATGGAAATTCCCATCCTGTCTCCGGAAGATGGTGTCATCAAGGATCTCCGTATCAAGGAAGGGGATGTAACAACGGAAGGTGATGTGGTGGCCGTCATAGAGGCATAAGCAACGACCTTCCAGCGAGTGTGAGGAGCTCACTATATGAATAAAGTGCTGATAGCAAACCGCGGAGAGATCGCTTGTCGAATCATCAAGAGCTGCAAGAAGCTGGGTCTTACCACAGTCGCGGTATACTCGGAGGCAGATGCTGAGGGGTTGCATGTCAAGATGGCCGATGAGGCCTATCCCGTGGGCCCCGCCTCTGCCAAGGAAAGCTACCTGGTTGCCGACAAGGTCCTGAAAGTTGCCCTGGAATCCGGTGCCCAGTTCGTTCATCCAGGATATGGTTTTCTATCGGAAAGCAGCCGATTTGCGAGAGCAGTGGAGGATGCTGGACTGAAGTGGGTCGGCCCGAGCCCTCAGAGCATTGATGACATGGGGGACAAGGAACGGGCAAGGGAAATCGCCAAAGCGGCCGGGGTCCCCGTGTTACCCGGGAGTCCTCGTTTCAACGTTGGCCAGCTAGACAACATCGAGGAAGCCGGAAAGGCCGTGGGTTATCCACTGCTGGTCAAGGCCTCGGCAGGTGGAGGCGGTATTGGCATGCGTCTCGTCGAGTTCCCCGAACAGCTCCTGGAAATTGCACAGGCCACCCAGTCCATGGCCGAAAAGGCGTTCGGGGATGGGACGATATTCCTGGAGCGCTTCATCGCGAATGCGCGTCACATCGAAGTGCAGGTCTTTGGTTTCGGCAATGGCGAGGCCATCCACCTCTATGAACGTGACTGTTCATTGCAGCGGCGCTACCAGAAGGTGATCGAAGAGAGCACCGCACCTGGGCTGCCCGAGGCGGTACGTGAAAAGATGGTAAGCGTGGCTGCATCACTCTGTCAGCATCAGAGGTATTCCAGCGCAGGTACTGTAGAGTTTGTCGTCGATGCCGCTACTTTCGACTTTTTCTTCCTGGAAATGAACACGAGGATTCAGGTCGAGCATCCTGTCACCGAGATGTGCACCGGTACAGATCTGGTTGGCATGCAGATGAAGTTGGCACAGCAGGACCTTTCTCCCATCAAGCAGGCGTCCATTGCTCACCAAGGCCACTCGATCGAGTGCCGCATCTATGCTGAGAACCCCGCCAAGAATTTCATGCCATCGCCGGGCCCTCTGGCGCGCTTCAAGTTGCCGGATGAGACCCACGATATTCGTATCGACTGTGGATTCCAGGAGGGTGATCAGGTCACGTTCTTCTACGACCCGATGATTGCCAAGATCATATGCCATGCAGAGACTCGCCCCAAGGCCATTGATAGGATGCTCAAGGCCCTCGACGAGGTTGAAATTGAAGGCGTAAAAACCAATACGCAGTTTCTAAAAAGTTGTCTAAAGCATCAGGATTTTGTGTCGGGGAAAGTATCTACCGGCTTCATCGACAAGCGTCTTCCCGACCTCATCAATAGCTGACTTTCTTCGGAATTACTATTGTCAATCCCTGTCGGGGTGCCGCCTAAGGCACCCCGAGCACCAGGAAGACCTATGCGTTCAACACTAAATCTTTAACCGCAATCTATTATTCATCCGCATACATATAAAAATCATGATGAAATCTCCCTCTATATATCCTCTCATCAACCACAAGGCACGATGTTTCCTTTAAAACACTTAGCTAGAAATTTCCATGGCAACCCTAAGGATTGATCGCTCATGTCCGCATACTCACTGTTCACTTCTGAATCTGTCTCTGAGGGTCATCCGGACAAAATTGCAGACCAGATATCCGATGCGGTCCTCGATGCAATCATGGCTCGAGACAAGAAAGCTCGTGTCGCCTGTGAAACCATGGTCAAGACTGGCGTAGCCATTATTGCCGGAGAAATTAAAACCAAAGCCTGGATTGATCTTGAACACTTGGTTCGCCAAGTGATACTCGATATAGGCTATTCTTCATCTTCCGTCGGGTTTGATGGTGAGACATGTGGTGTCCTCAATCTAATCGGAAAACAAAGTAACGACATTTCACAAGGTATTGATCGCGAAACACCTGAAGAACAAGGCGCGGGTGACCAAGGCATGATGTTCGGCTACGCGACCAATGAGACCGAATCCTACATGCCAGCACCAATCCATTATTCACACCGCCTGGTAGAGCGCCACGCCGAGCTACGCAAGAATGGTTTATTGCCTTGGTTGCGCCCAGATGCAAAGAGCCAAATTACATTCCGCTACGGTACTGATGGGCGTCCTCAATCCGTCGAAGCAGTCGTATTTTCAACTCAGCACGATCCCGAAATCTCCACAGACAAGCTTCGCAAGATAGTCAAGCGAGAGGTAATAGAACATGTGCTGCCAAACGAATGGCTGTCCGACCATACTCAGTTTCACATCAATCCCACTGGAAAATTTATCATCGGGGGGCCTGTAGGAGATTGTGGACTGACTGGTCGAAAAATAGTGGTAGATACATACGGGGGAATGGCACGTCATGGTGGCGGTGGTTTTTCAGGTAAAGATCCTTCCAAAGTCGATCGAAGTGCTGCTTACGCAGGCCGGTATATTGCTAAAAACATTGTCGCTGCCGGCTTGGCAGAGCGCTGTGAAATTCAGATTTCCTACGCGATTGGTGTAGCTAGCCCCACATCAATTTCCTTAAACACTTTTGGAACTAATCGTATCAGCGAAACAATGATCATTGAGCTGATCAGAGACAACTTTGATCTTCGTCCCCATGCAATTTGCGAGATGCTTGACCTTATGCATCCCATGTATCGCCTGACTGCCGCGTATGGCCATTTTGGGCGCGAACCATTTGAACACTGTTATACTTGGTCGGATGCTGAAGGAAATGAACAAAGTGAAATATTTACTGCGTTCACATGGGAAAGGACTGACAAGGCAGAAAAGCTCAGGAATCTTGCAGATCTTCAGCCGCAGCTTACTGGACAACAATCCCTCACGGGTAAACAACATTCCATATGACACATCATCAAGGTGATGACTTTCCATATGGGGAAGAGTTCATGACACTACTTCTCCATATAACTGGAGCCCACTAGCTGTGTACCTACTGACAGGCACAATATTTTTATTATCTGTCTTTTTGACATCAGCCCTGTCCGGCGTCTTTGGTATGGCCGGGGGACTACTTCTCCTCTGGTTTTTGGTTCTACTCTTTCCCGCAACAGCAGCAATTGCTGTGCATGGCATAATCCAGTTTTCGGCCAATTTTTCACGTGCCTGGATATCTCGTAACTACATTGTGTGGCCTGTCGTCGCAAAGATAACGACAGGGGTACTGCTAGCCGCAGGAATATTGCTGATAGTCAATTACACGCCCAATGCCGCCACCATCTCCCTGGCAATAGGGTTGATGCCTCTTTTGGTATGGATGCCTATCAACTGGATTAAACTGGACGCTTCACGATCTGGTCATGCATTAGGATGTGGACTTACCGCCGGAGGGCTTACCATTGCTGCTGGTGTATCTGGCCCTCTGATCGATATTTTCTTCATTCGTACTCACATGGGGCGACGCCAGATAGTAGCTACCAAGGCCACTATCCAAGTCATATCTCACGCAATAAAAACAATATTCTATCTTGAGGCAGCCTTATCATTGAGCAAAGGTGAATGGGGAGCTATTTTACTGGCTGCGCCTTTAGCTATAGCTGGCACTAATGTCGGCAACTATATACTAATGCGCATGACTGATGCCAATTTCAAATCTTTAGCACGCTGGATTGTTACGGCTATTGGTATCTTCTATTTTATCCAATGGCTATTTTTGTTGTCATGGGACTGAACCTCACTCCTATCGGAGACGGGAACTGGTGGGAAATCCGGTCGGCCTTTCAAACAATTTCCATGGACCGATCTTGTCTCGCATGGGGACATCACTCTAAGCGATGTATCTAGCCTACATGCCCTCGGGACTGATCAGTCCCGACATTGCCGGTTGCAGCCATCTAGATGTACTCGAACATCTGCCACCGCATGGCATTGCAGGCCTCGAACCCTTCCCCATGGATCGCCTCATCCTTGAGGCCATGGATGAAATTCTTGGCCCTTCTCTCGTTTGCAGGAAACATACCACTCCGGTAATGGCTTGGCTAAAGAACTTCCGGATTGATGATGCTCTGCGGCTTCCCTTCGTAAAAAGCCCGAAGGTTATCGAATGCCTCCCCGAAGTACAGTTCGTAGTTATCCCGTTCAACATACCCGAGGTGAGGGGTGCACACTACATTGTCCAATTCGATAAGCGGATGATTCACAGCTGGCTCATCCTCATAAACATCAACCGCCGCAAAGCCGGGTCGCCCAGCCTTCAGCGCCGACAACAGGGCCCCGGGTTGCACCAGCGCTGCACGGCTGGTGTTGACCAGGATCGATGACCCCTTCATTCGAGCGAGGTCAGATTGACCAACAATGCCCCTCGTCCCCTCTACCAAAGATAGTTGGAAGGTCAGCTAATTAGCGTCATCAAGTTGACCACGACGGCAACAGAATTCACCCAAGCAATGCCCAACTCACGGGAGGCCCCCACCGCGATCATCCCCATACCGAACCCGGTTACCGCCTGGAAGTAACCGGCGACAGCAGCGATCGCCATGAAAGGAAGCAATACCGCAAGGGTCATCGTTTGTTCGATCCTTGTCTAGCGCCATGAACTTGATGCCGGTCACCCTGGATATGAAAGCACTTTCCTCGCTACCAGCGATATCATTGACTCTAGAACCGGCCAGCTCCAACAGGAGCACCGAACGCCCGGGCCAGCGGATACGTTGCTACCTCGCTACCAGAGAGAGAATGCTCTTCAACATGATCGCAGCCCCCAAGCCGATCAGTGTCAGCATGGCAGCCTGGCGCATGACCTTAGCCGAGCACGGCGGTGGGTAGCGGCGTCCGAACCATGTCACGAGTGCCACCACTGGCATCGACCAGAGGGCGAGCCCCCAGACATCCATCGTCAAGTCACCCTGGCTCGCGACGAACAGAGTGCGTACCCCAGAGGTGATCCCGAAGCACAGGATCAGTAACAGCCGTATCGTGTCCATCGGCAGCGGCTGGCGATAACAGTGGTAGATGACCGGTGGACCGGGCACGCCGAACAGTCCTCCGCACAGGCCCGTTAAGGCGCCGCTCACGGCAAAGGTCCAGGAGGCGGATACCTGATGACGTGGACGTGGATGCAGACCGATGCTGATCCCGCCGTAGAGCACCAGAGTGCCTAGCAACAGGGTCAGCAGGACCGTGAAGGTAGCGCTCAGCCATGACAAGGCCCAAACGCCCACCATAATGAACGGCACGATGCCCACCGTCAGCGCTGTGACCCGTCGCCATCCCAGATCATGCCACCCTCCTGGCAGCGCCACGGCACTGTTGACCAGGGTGACCAGGCTGACCACCGCCGCCAGCACCGGGACCGAGGCCACCCCGAACCCCCCGGCTGCCCCCATCACGATCATACCGAGGCCGAAGCCTGACACCGTATGCAGGTAACCGGCCACGGCCATGATGGCCAGCGTCGCCAATAATGCCCCGGGCTCGAGCCCTACGGTCAAAGAAGCCATAAATGCCAGGGGAATCTCGAGGCTCATGGGCGATCAACTGGCGCTGCCATCGCTCCGCGACTCAGCAGCCTGGGCCTGCACCGTGGTCACGGCGATGACGTGGTAGATGTCGTCGACGCTGCAACCCCGAGACAGGTCATTGGCGGGCTTGGCCAGCCCCTGCAGCAACGGGCCGATAGCCTCGGCGCCGCCGATGCGCTCGGCCAGCTTGTAGCCGATGTTGCCGGCCTCGAGGTCGGGAAAGATCAATACATTGGCGTTGCCCCTGACTCGGGAGTCCGGCAGCTTGCGCTCGGCGATCTCGGCCACGATGGCGGCATCGAGCTGGACATCCTCGTCGATGGCCAGTCCAGGGCGCGCTTCCTTCACCTTGCGAGCGGCCGTTACCACCTTGTCCACCTTGCCATGTCGTGCGCTGCCGCTGGTCGAGAAGGAGAGCATGGCGACCCGCGGTGCCTCACCCAGTAACGTCTCGGCACTGTCGGCCGCCGCCATGGCAATCTCCGTCAGCTGATCGGCATCGGGGTCGATGACCAGACCGCAGTCGGAGAAGATCATGCCGCCCTTGAGGCTATGGAACGGCTTGCACAGCATCATCAGGAAGAAACTCGAGACCAGCTTGCAGCCGGGCGCGACGCCCAGTATCTGGATGGCCGTGCGCACCACATCGGCCGTGGTGTGAACCGCACCGGCCACCGAGCCGTCCGCATGCCCTTCCCGCACCAACAGATTGGCGAAACACAGCGGCTCACGTACCGCCTCCTCGGCCTGCTCGCGTGTCATCCCCTTCCTTTCCCGCAGCGCATGGAGCGCCTCCGCCAGGGAGCCGGTCAGGGGTGAGTCGGCAGGATCGATCAGCTCGACTCCTGCCAGGTCGACCCCGTGGGTGGCCGCCGTCGAGGTGATCGCCTGACGATCCCCTACCAGCAGAATTCGAGCGATACCGCCGTCGGCAGCCTGGATCGCCGCCCGGAGAACGCGTTCGTCCTCGCCCTCGCAGAGCACGATTCGCCGGGGCGAATGGCGGGCACGGTCGAGTATCCGGTTCAGTGCTTTCATATCACAGACCTCCTGCACTCGGGCATGACATCGCCCTGAAGAAAAAGTCCCTGGAGAAAAAACCCCCGGCCAGGCCGGGGGAAGACCACTGCCACTGAACTGACCGGCCTCAGACGTAGTCCTGGTACTTCTCCAGCAGGCGCACCGGCTTCTTCAGCGCGTCGCGGCGGAACGGGTCGCCCAGCTCGCGGGTGCACATGATCTCGAGAATGCAGGTCTTGCCCTCGGTCATCTGCAGGTCGATCGCCTTCTGCAGCGCCGGCCCCACGTCCTCCAACCGGT